>NZ_KQ968541.1:0-38546 GCF_001578585.1 Sutterella sp. KLE1602 | reverse complement strand
GGGGGGGGGGGTAAACCCTTATACGACTCACCAGGATCTCAACGAACATTGAGCAACGGAAGGGGGTACTAAGGAAAGCAAAGGCCCTTCGGGAACGGGACATATTTCTGGAAAAGGACGGGGATGGGATCCCGATAGGGAACGCCATGAAGAGAGACGCCTGCATGAATCCTTGCAGCAAAGGGAAGGTGCAAATGCAAACGTTGCACGAGTCTGAAGAAGGAATCACAAGGGAGGGTACCGGGATTCCACATAAGACATGTCACCGTCTTCAGCACTCATCGCATCAAACGTGAATGAAAAAACCGACTGTACAAACCTCCAAGGCGATTAAAGTGTGGCGAAATCGCAACAATCATCTCGCAAAGCAAAGCACCTTCAAACACAGCTCAGTTCGTGGCGTTTTTATCAGTGTTCAGGCCTAACAACGCTGCGAAACCAGGCTCTACGTGACAGCCTGCCGGCAAAAAAACGAGCCTTCAGGCAGAGTTGTGGGTAAAGTCAGGCCCAGAAGGTGGTGTTGACCCGCGCCAACGAGCGCGAGCACGGATGCTGGTAAGTGATTCTTGTTTACTGAGAGGGTGCGGCAATGTGGACGAACGCTCGGAGCGGTCAAGGCCGGGAGCGTATAGAGGAGGACGCGTGCGGCCGAGCATATGCCGCGTACGGCCTTGACGGAACCGAGTGATCGTCAAAGCCTTGAGTGAGGAGGATGCCTGCGGCACCCTTCGAGCCATGTGGCGGCGAACAAAAATGTTGAAGCTCAAACTCATCCTGCGACGTGAGTATGGTTTTCGTAATCTGCAGAATATGACCGATATGATCATGCTCTGCTGCTCAGACCTGGAAGTGGTGCTTCTAGGAGACGATGCTCGGCCCAATCCTCCTCTTAGACAAGTGCGTTCTGTACAAAAGGGGGTACCTGTTACACACAAGTCCCCTTGAAGAGCCAAAAAAACCGACAACCCACCGAAGGGGAGCCGGCTTTTTTCATGATGCGATTATTTCCAGAAGGGAGCGTCAGGCCTTTTCATCGATCTCCGAGGCGTTCGCATCCGGAGGTACGGGTTCGTCATGGCGCGCACCGATGAGCTTGGGAACGGTGACGCGACCGTCGAGGAGATCCTGAAGCGTGACGCTCTGCAGGTACTTGTCAACCACGTCGGAGAGACCCTTCCAGAGGAAGGTGGCGGCGCAGCCTGCGCGCCGGCTGCAGTCGTCCTCGGGATCGAAGCACTTCATGGGCGCTTCGTCAGATTCGACGACGGCAAGAATCTCAGCGACGGTGAGTGTTGCGGGATTTCGCAACAGCCTGTAGCCGCCGAGCGGCCCGCGTCCCGTCTCGACCATGCCGGCCTCGGCGAGTGCGGGCGCGATCTGCTCGAGGTAGCGCCAGGAGATGTCCTGGGAACTCGCGACGGTTCGAAGCTTGACATAGCCTCGCCTGCGGGTCTCGTCGGACCTTGCGGCGCGTTCGACTTCGGCAAGCTCGATCATGAAGCGCAGGGCGTAGCGCGAGCGCGTGCCGATCTTGAGAAAGCTCATTGGCGGGGCGTCCTGATGACGGGATCGGGAAGATCCGCAACGGTGGAGCGGAAGGGGCTGATGTCGATGCCGCCGCGACGAGTGAAGCAGCAGTTGACCGACAGGGCCTCGGGGGCGAGCACGCGCATGATGTCGGCGTGGATCTGTTCGCAGCACTGCTCGTGGAAGCCCTGGTGGCGTCGGAAGGAGACGATGTAGGCAAGGAGCGCGCGTCGGTCGATGCGGCGGCCGTGGTAGCTGATTACGATAGAGGCATGGTCGGGCTGGCCCGTGACGGGGCAGCGCGAGCGAAGGAGGTTGGAGGAGAGGGTCTCCTCGACGACTTCGTCGGAGGCGGCCTTGAGGAGCGAGGCGTCGGGTTCGTAAACGCTGCACTCGAGGTCGCCGCACTCGGCTTCGAGCACGATGCCCGGGACGCGGGTGACGGGCATCTCCCAGCGGGCGAGGTCGTCAATGAGGACCTCGACGGGTGCGCCCACGCACGCGGAGACGTCGCGGGCGATGAGGCGGGCGGCCTCTTCGACGGAGGCGATCTTCGTCTGGGTGAGCGAGCCGATGTAGAGCTTCAGGGACTTGGATTCTACAATGCAGGGGCTCGTCGCGGGCACGCGGATTTCGCCGGCGGCGGCGACGGGAAGGCCGCGCTCGTTGATCCAGGTGATTTCATAGAGGCGCCAGACGTCGGTGCCGCGGAAGTCGTGCACGCCGATCGCGTCGCGTCCGAGCGAGCGCGGAATGGGCGTGAGGAGGTCGGGACGATAGGTGTCGACGTATTCGGTCGTCTGGCCGAGCAGGGTGCCGGCGGGCGCACAGGCGGACATGGCTTCTCCTGAAATGGATTCCTGAGAGTGAATGCTGTTCTCGTTCGCAGATTATAGCGGGACGAAGGTGAGGAACCAAAATGCAAAGAGGAGCCTGCGGGCTCCTCTTTGCTTGCATGATCGGACGGATCAGCGGATTACTTCACGGCTTCCTTGAAGTTGGCGGAGGCGGAGAAGCGGACGACGCGGCCGGCCGGGATCTGGATTTCCTGACCCGTGTGCGGGTTGCGGCCGACGCGGGCGGCGCGTTCGGAGGTGCCAAACGTGCCGAAGCCGATGAGGCGAACGTCTTCGCCCTTGGAAACGGCTTCAATGACGACTTCACCGTAGGCGTTGACGAGCTTCGTCACGTCGGCCTTGGCGAGACCGGTCTTGGCCTGGAGGGCGGTGATAAATTCGGACTTGTTCATTTCAATGACTCCTGAAGGGACCGTGAGTCCCGATAGTGCGGCCCGTCCTCCTGACGGACAGGGCCCGAATACCGAGTCGAACACGGAAAGGGACCCGAGCTCGACTTGGGCACAATCATAGCAAAGTCTTCTCGCCGCAGCGATTGCCCTCCAACGGATCCGAAGGGCTTCGGGGCCTGCGAACGATGCCCGCCCCCTCTTGCAATTTTTCCGAAAAAAGGGCAGGCATTTTCGCCCGAAAGCGTGGTCAGGAGCCGATTTCGAGCATTTCTTCCGCATTTCTGCGTAGATTTGCGAGGGTTTTCCGCCATTACGGAACCGTCGGACCGGCCGAGACACCTTTGCGACCCTGCAGAAAGACCCAAGAATTTACAAGCTGCTACCAATTTAAGGCCTGAAACAACCTTCCGGAATTCTGCAATTCATTTGACGCGCATCAAGTTTTCCCCAAAAAAAAAGAGCCCTGCGGCGGCTCGAACGTGCGTCCCGCAGGGCTTCAGAGACTTCCTTGGGCTCAGCAGATTCGCGGAAGCTGCTCGCCCGCGAGCCAGTCGACGGTCCGGCGTCCGCCCATGAGGGTGACCATCTCGACCATGCCGACTGGGACGTCAGAGTCGTCCGTCACGCGACCGATCCTTGCGGCGTTCTCGCCATAGGGCGAGGCGCGCATGGCGGCGAGCGCCGCGTCGGCCTCGTCTTCGGGGACGATCACGATCATCTTGCCTTCGTTGGCGACGTATAGCGGATCGAGTCCGAGGAATTCGCAGGCGCTCCGGACTTCGGGGCGCACGGGCACGGTGCTCTCCTCAAGAAGGATCCCAACGTTGCTCTGGGAGGCGATTTCGTTGAGTGTGGCGGCAAGGCCTCCGCGGGTCGGATCGCGCAGCACGTGGACGTGCGGGGCGGCGGAAAGGACCGCCTCGACCATTTCGTTCAATGGTGCGCAGTCGCTCTCGACGGTCGTGCCGAAGCTCATGCCTTCGCGGAAGGAGAGGATGGCGGTGCCGTGGTCGCCCATGGTGCCCGAGATGAGCACGGCGTCGCCGGGACGTGCGGCGCGCCCCGAGATCGTGCCCTCCGAGATCTTTTCGCCGATGCCGGAGATCGCGATGTAGACGCCGTCTCCGTGGCCTCGCTCGACCACCTTGGTGTCGCCCGTCACGATGGCGACGCCCGCCTCTTCGCAGGTTTTCGCCATGGAGGCGACGACGGCGTCGAGGTCCTTCAGGGGAAAGCCCTCTTCAAGAATGAAGCTGGCGGTGAGATAGAGGGGCCGCGCACCGCACATGGCGACGTCGTTGACGGTGCCTGCTACGGAGAGCCGCCCGATGTCGCCGCCGGGGAAGAAGAGGGGACGCACGACGTGGCCGTCGCAGGAGACGGCCACGGGGCGGGTCATGGGCGGAAGGAGCGCGCCGTCGTGCCCTTCGTCGAGCCAGGCGTTCGTGAAGTGCCGTCCGAAGACGTCGTGAATGAGCTGCGCGGTGGCGCGGCCGCCCGCGCCGTGGGTGAGGTCGACGGCGCCGTTCTTCATGTCGAGGGGGCGCATGTAAAAGTCGGTCATGGTTCTTCCTTCTTCCTTTATCGCTGATCGTCAGAAGTCTTCGCCTTCTCGGGCGCTGCGGCGCGGCGTCGGCCGTAGCTCCAGGCGGCCGCACAGGCGCCTTCCGAGGAGACCATGCAGGCCCCGATCGGGTTGGCGGGATTGCAGGCGCGGCCAAAGAGCGGGCATTGTTCGGGCGTCTTTTCGCCCCTGAGGATCGCACCGCAGGCGCAGGCCTTGTTGTCCGTGACGGCGCGCTCGGTCATGGCAAAGCGCTTTTCCGCGTCGAAGTCCGCCCATTCGGGGCGAAGCTTCAGAGCGGACTTAGGGAGGCGTCCGAGTCCGCGCCACTCGAACGAATCGCGAAGCTCGAAGACCTCGTCCATGAGGCGGATGGCGGCGACGTTCCCATCACGGGTGACGGCGCGGGTGAATTCGTTTTCAACTTCGTGGCGGCCGTCGTTCACCTGCCTCACCATCATCAGGATGGCGTAGAGCATGTCGAGGGGCTCGAACCCCGTCACAACGACGGGAAGGCGGTTGTCGCGCGCGAAGACCTCGTAGGGTCCCGAACCGATGATGGTTGAGACGTGGGCGGGGCCCACGAGACCGTCGAGAACGGGCACTTCGGGACGCTCCTCGCTCATCTTCAGGATGTGGGTCATCGCGGCGGGCGTGAGCACGTGGTTGCAGAAAACCGAGAAGTTCTTCACGCCCGCGGCCTTTGCAGCCTTGAGGACAACGGCCGTGGGCGGCGTGGTCGTCTCGAACCCGATCGCGAAGAAGACGACCTCGCGCTCTGGATTGGCTTTCGCCAGCTCAAGCGCATCCATGGGCGAGTAGATCATGCGGATGTCCGCGCCCTGAGCCTTGGCCTTGAAGAGCGACATGCCCTTGCCCGCCGGGACGCGCATGGTGTCGGCATAGGTGCAGAGGATCACGTTCCTTTCGAGCGCGAGCTGCATCGCCATGTCGATGCGCGCGACGGGCAGCACGCAGACGGGACAGCCCGGTCCGTGGATCATGCGCACGTTGGGCGGCAGGATGTCGGTGAGCCCCCAGCGGGCGAGCACGTGGGTGTGGCCGCCGCAGAACTCCATGAAGCGGTAGATCCTTTTCGGATCGGCCTCATGCCTGATCTCGGCAGCAATGCGCCGTGCGGCATCGCCCTCACGGTATTCGTCGACGTACTTCATGATGCGTGCTCCTCGTCGTGCAGACCCGCGGCCTTGAGCGCCGCGAGGGTCCTCTGGGCCTCCTCGGGGTCGATGCGGTTGAGCGCGAAGCCCACGTGCACGATGACCCAGTCTCCCGGAACGGGGCGCTCGATGAGCGAGACGTTGACCGTCTTTTCAATGCCGCCGATGTCGCAGACGGCCTCGCCGTCGCCGGCGAGCCTGATGATCTGTCCTGGAATGGCGAGACACATGTCATGATTCTCCTTATGGTTGCACTCGTCCGAGGACGGCGGAGGCGTCGAGCGGCGAGTACTCGGTCGCGCCTGCGGCCAGTGCCGAGCGGGCCCACCAGGCCTCACCGAGCGAAAGTCCGCCGTCTCCCGCGGGGACGTGCAGCGGCAGCGCTCCGGCGAGGCCCCTCGAAGTGAGGGCCTCGACGAGCCCCTTCGAGAGGGCCGCGTTGTTCATGGTACCGCCCGTGAGGGCGACAAGCATGTTTTCATTGTCGTCCGAGGCAAGAAGCCCCGGACCGAATTCTTCGACGAGCTTCGTCGCGTGGAAGGCGATCCAGTCGGCGAGCGCGGCGATGACGGCATTTTCCACGAGAGCCGCGAGACACTCGACGGATGTGCCAGAGAGCCTTTCGTCGACGACGCGGCGAACGAGCGGCACGAGCGAGAGCGTGCCGTCGGCAAGAATCATCCGGTCGCCCGCCTCGACGTCGAGCGTGCCGCAGGCGGGATTGTCGCGTCCGCGCACCGCAGCGCCCTCAAGACGCATGGCGGCCGTTGCCTCGTCGTGCTGATGGGTGCAGAGGCCGAGAATGGCGCTCATGCCGTCGAACCAACGTCCGAAGGAAGTGGTCGTACCGAGCAGGGCCGCCTTCTCCGGATCCCCCGCGAGGAGCTTCCTGAGCATCGACACCGACGCAATGCCGGGGAAGAGCTCTTCTGCAAAGTCCCCCGCGCCCGCCATCGCCATCAGGGCGACGCCCATGCGCCAGGGTTCCGTGGCGGCCCTGTCGCCGCCCGGCATCGGCATGGACTCGAGGTGAGAGAGCCTCGCCCACGAGGCGGGCCCGCAGAGAAGAAGTTCGCCGCCCCAGGGGAGACGGTCCGCCCCCATGCCGACGCCGTCGAGCGCAAGGCCGAGCAGGGGCTTCACAACGCCGCGCTCCGCCGCCACGACGCCAACGTGGGCCGCATGATGGTGGACGGGAATGCAGGGAATGCCGTGCCGGTCCGCATATTCAAGGGCAAGTCTCGTCGAGGGAAAGTCCGGATGCGCGTCGCAGGCGACGACCTCGGGACTCAGTTCAAAAAGGGCGCTCATGTGTGAGACCGAGCGCGAGAGAAGCTCGACCGTCGGTCGGTTCGAGAGGGATCCCACGTGCTGCGTGAGGAAGGCTTCGCGATCACGAAGAAAGCACGCCGTGTTCTTGAGATAGGGTCCGAAGGCGAGGGCGACGGGCTTTTTCGCCGCGACCGCAGATTCGGGGAGCATGACCGCCTCGGGCGCATAACCCCTCGAGCGGCGCACGAAGGACGTGCCTTCAACGCCCGCCCTCACGACCGAGTCGTCGCAGGGTGTGACGATGTCTCGATTGGAGAGAAGGAAGAGGTCTGCGACCCCGGAGAGGCGCTCGAGCGCCTCCTCGTTTTCGGTGCAGAGCGGCAGTCCGCTCATGTTGGCGCTCGTCATCACGAGCGTGACGGGAAGGACGTCGTTCATCCAGCCGCGTCCCTCGGGCTCGCCCGCAAAGCTGTGGAAGATGAGGGCGTGAAGAGGCGTATAGGGGAGCATGACCCCGATCGCCTCGAGTCCGTCGGCAACGCCTGCAAGCGCAGGCACGTTTTCCCCCGTCCTTCTCTTCAGCAGCACGATCGGATGCGCGGGGCCCGTGAGAAGGACCTTCTCATCGTCGGTGACGTATGCGAAGCGCTCGGCCGAAGCAAGGCCCGCGACCATGACGGCAAGGGGCTTTTCATCGCGCTGCTTGCGGCTGCGGAGCGCAGCGACGGCTTCCGGATTCTCGGCGTCACACGCAAGGTGAAAGCCGCCGAGCCCCTTGATCGCAATGATCCGGCCGGCCCCGAGGGCCTTCACCGTCTCGCGGATGGCGTCGCCCTCGACCGCCGTACCGTCGGGCGTCACGAGCGTGAGCTTCGGTCCGCAGACGGGGCAGGCGATCGGCTGGGCGTGGAAGCGCCTGTTGAGCGGATCCTCGTACTCGGCCCTGCAGTCGGGGCACATCGGAAAGCCCGCCATGGCCGTCTGGGGACGGTCGTAGGGAAGGTGGCGCGTGATGGTGAAGCGCGGGCCGCAATGGGTGCAGTTTGCAAACGGATAGCGCCAGCGGCGGTCATTTGGATTGAAGATGTCGTCGAGGCAGGCGTCACACACACAGGCGTCGGCAGTGACGGCAGTGGTCACGCGGCCGCCGGAGGGCGTGGCGGAAATGGAGAAGCCCTCCATGCCCTGAAGTTCGCCCGCTGCGAGCTCGACGGCGTCGATGCGCGCGAGCGGGGGCTTGCCTGCGAGAAGCGCCTCGGGGAAGCGTTCGAGCACCTCGGACTCGCCCTCAAGGTGCACGACGACCCCTTCGGCATCGTTCCAGACGGTGCCCGAGAGACCGAGCTCAAGCGCGATCCTGTAGACCGTGGGCCTGAAGCCCACGCCCTGCACGAGTCCGCGCACGCGAAAGTCCGTTGCGGCCTTCGTCATGGCCGGACCTCACAGTCCCGAGAGCATCAGTTCGGCGGCAAGCCAGGCGAGCCACTTCTCCATGCCTTCGCCCGACACGGCCGAGACACGCATCGTGCGGATCTTCGGGTTCACGCGTCTGGCGTTCTCCTCGGCCCTCTCTGCGTCAAACGGGACGTAGGGCAGAAGATCCGTCTTCGTGAGGATCATCAGGTCGGCCGCGCGGAACATGTCGGGATACTTGAGCGGCTTGTCCTCGCCCTCCGTGACGGAGAGGAGCACGACCTTGTGAGCCTCGCCGAGGTCGAACTCGGCCGGGCAGACGAGGTTGCCTACGTTCTCGATGAAGAGCACGGACTCGTCTTCGGGCACGAGGTGCTCGAGCGCGTGGCTCACCATCGCGGCGTCGAGATGGCAGCCCTTGCCCGTGTTGATCTGCAGGGCTCGCACGCCCGTGGCGCGTATGCGCTCGGCGTCGTTCGCGGTCTGCTGGTCGCCCTCGATCACGGCCGTGCGAAAGCCCGAGGCCCTCTTGAGCGTCTGAGCGAGAAGCTCGGTCTTGCCCGAACCGGGCGACGAGACAAGATTGAGCGCGAGCACGCGGTGTTCGCGGAAGAACTTCCTGTTGACGGCCGCAATCGCGTTGTTTCGCCCGAGGATGTCCTCCTCGATCGAGATGGCGCGCGAGGCGGACGTCGTCGGGGCGTGGCTGTGAGCGGGACCGTGGTCATGGTCATGATGGTGCCCGTTGGCATGGTCATGACGATGCTCATGATCGTGATCGTGGGCGACATGAGTCGTTACATTGCCGTTCTCGTCCACATGGGCGTGCATGTGGGTGTGGTTGTGTTCGCCGCAGCCGCAGGTTGTGCACATCTTTCGGTCTCCTTCGCGCGCATCCCGAATTGGAGAGGCGCACAAAAACTTTGTCTATGCCTTCATTCTAGGCGTCTCGCGAATACCCCGACCTCAACCACAAGGACCGTTGCAATTGAGCATTGGTACTAGAAGAACGTCACCCAAAGGGATAAGATTGCAGGATACACACCATTTTGGAGACCAGCGTCATGGCCGGAAAACCGAACAAGGCCGGAAAGTCCGGCAAGCCCAGTCCCGCAGGGAAGCGCGGCGGCCGCAGGCCCGCATCCGCCCAGCAGCACCCCGGAGAAGTCCTTCGCGAAATCCTCGCAGATACCCCGCCCGCACTCGCGGCGAAGTGGTTCGGCCTCTCGACGACCGAACTCGAGGCCTTCTACAACGGCGAACTACCGCTCACGCCCGCCATGGCCGAAACCGCAGGCTCGATCTTCGGCACGGGCGCAGCCCCCTGGCTCGACATGATGGCCGCCTGGGACGAGGCTCACGCGACCGAGAAGGCCGCCCCTTGATGCGCAAACCCAAGCATTTCCTCCACAGTCACTGAATGCAAGAAGGCCGCGGGCTCTGACACCTGCGGCCTTTTCACACACGGGAGCGAAGATCTGACGCCGATTATTCGGTCCTGCCGTCCTTTTTGCGAGGTTCGGCGACGTTGGCTTCGGGTTGAACTTGGTCGGCATTGGCGGCCTTCTCGGCCTCCTCCTTCGTCATGAAGCCGGCGGGAGCCTTCCAGTCCTCGCCGTAGTAGAGGCGAATGACCTTCCAGTTGACGACAAACATGAGCGCGACAATGGCGAGGATCTGGCACGCAAGGCCGAGGTAGTAGAGCAGGGTGGAATCAGAAGCCGCGCCGTAGTAGGCGTTGAAGAATTCCTGAAGACCGAGTCCGGTTTCAGCGGCATGCCCGCCGATGAGTACGAGAGAGATCGCGTAGAAGGCGAGCGCCACGCGCATGAAGAGACTCTGGGCAGGCCAGCGGTAGCCGATTTTGCGGGCGATCATGAGAATGAAAATGGGAAGAAGCAGGGGAAACGCCATGAAGAGCGTCCCGATGAGCCAGTTGAGCATGGTTTTCGAAGCGGTAGGATGTGGGTGGAATGTGCCGTGATGTTACCACGAGCTCCACAAAGTGGATCGATAATGCCCAACTGCAGACCGGAATGATTGCCCTGCGTCTCTGGAGAGGAACCTCCTGAACGCAGCACCCGAAATGCAACTCTTGTGCAGAAACAAAGGGCGGATTGGTGACAGTCAGACGTTCGAAAAAAAATGCAGCTCCATAACCAGCATTATTGCTAGCGCGGTTCAGGCGTAAACCTGAACACTCTAATTCGGGTTTGTGCGGAGATGCGCTCTAAGTGAGTGCAGATTGTTGAGCATATCCGCTGTCAGCGGTCAGGGAGTCCTCCGGAAGAGGAGGAAAGCCCAGCCGAAAGAGAGGATGGGCGTGGAGGATTCACACTGCTATAGCCTGAACTTGCCATCGGGTTTGACACTCAATCGTTCATTTGCCTAGAAAGGGACATGCCCGCATTGCGGTGCTCACCATGACCGGGATATCAATGTCTCCCTGAACATCAAGCAGGAAGGCATCCGGATGTTGAAGGCGGTTGGGCTGACCGTCTTGCGCTCGTAACGTCACGAGCCAAAGCCTGTGGAGATGCGTAAGACCGAAGCTATGGCTGAGGCAACGTCGAAGAAGCAGGAAGCCTCGCCCGATTTGGTTTCAAATCGGACGGGGAGCAGTCACGCCGCCCTTCCGTTTGGAGGGGCGACCGTTAACTTTGTGAAGTGTTCGATTTCGAAAAAGAGCATTGGCGGATCTCCTACTTTGCATCGGCGAAAGCCGAGATGCTCATAAAAGCCAATTTCTTTTTCGCCCTTAGGTTGAACGACTAACGCCCAACAACCGGACATCCTGGAAACGCCCTGCGTTATCTTCAAGGCCTCGACTAACAATGCTCCGCCGAGCCCTTGCCCCTGATAGCGTTTATCGACCGCTAGTCTTCCAAGCAGACAGCACGGCAACGGGTTTGGCTTATTCCGACGAAAACCCGCTGACAAGCGATCATGATCAAGAACAGCATTGCTAATGCAAAAATACCCTGCAATGCTTCCCCCCTCATCAAAGGCCACGTAGGTTCGACTACTGCCATACTTTTCGTTATGAACAGAGCGCGTCCGCAACCACTGGTTCAATACCGGGACGTCGCAATCAAAGCGATCTAGAGCATCATGTGGAATGTCCGGGTCAAGAGGCAGTGGCTTGGAAAAAGAATAAACGGTCATTTCCAACGCTCATAGGTCATGAGATGGCGACGACGTGCAAGAACTTCTTCACCAGGCGGCGTTGCCATTTCATCTAACAAGGCCTGAAATTCCGTATTGCTTAACGTAATCCTTTCCGGCTCATCCAAGACTTTCCTGAAAAGAGGCTGCAGAGCTTCGCGAATAATTTGGGTTTTGGTGCGCCGCTCTCTGTCTGAGAGAAGATTGAGAATGGCGACCTCCTCTTCCGGCAGACGCAGACTGATGGTTTGAGCACTCATATGGTGTCCTCCTCTAATCTATGGAGATACGATAACCCAAATCGTATTGCATTGCAATACAAGAGCGCCTCTTCATGCCTGCCTTTCCTTTTCCTGTTCTCCAACTTGAGGGGCGGTGTCGCTTGAGCGGTGTTGATAATCGTTGTTTACGCATGAGACCATAGAAGTCAATCTTCGGGGACGAAGTCGATGACGCGCATTTCAGTGCCGCCCGTGGCAGCGAGATGAAAGCCCCCGCAGACGGGGCAGGGATCGCCATATTTGGTAAGCGGGACGGTTTTGGCGCAGTCGAGGCACCAGGCCTCTCCCCGCGGCCGTTCAATCACGAGCCTTGAGCCCTCGGCGGGCCCTCCGCGAGTGACGGAGACCCAGGCGAATTCAAGGGACGAGATGTCAACCCCTGCGAGTTCGCCCACCTCGATTCGAACCTCCTTCACGCGTGTGACGCCGCTCCGGCCTGCCGTGCGCTCGACAATCTCGATGATGCCTTCGGCAATGCTCATTTCATGCATGTATCACTCCTTCCTGCAGCCCGAAGCCTGATGTCAAGCGGCACGCAGGCGTCAAGCCCGAAGAGCGCCAGACGGATGATGTTTCTGAGAGTCTCCTCGTCGACGCCCGCACCGGAGCGCTTCAGGTGCCTCACGGCGCTTTCAAGCGCCTGCTGGCCGGGACCCTCGGGAGCGAACTGCCACTCGGTGGGGGAAACCACGGCATGGAAGTGCTCGAGTCCGGACCTCGACTGCCTGAAGCCCGAGGCGTGTGTGAGAAGACCTCGGGCGGTCGTCGCGCAGGCAATCGCCCCGCAGGTGTCGGGAAGCCGCATCGTGTAGACCTCGGGAAGGGCAGGCAGATTCTCGTGCTCCCTGTGTGCGAGCTGTGCCCAGAAGGCAGCCGTGTCAAGAAGGCGTGCCGCCAGAAGCGTGCCGGCGGACTGACCCGCCGTGGCGCAGAGGGCTTCGACAAGAGGGTGTCCCGCCTCCCTCACGAGTGCTCCCGTAAACGAGGGCCTGCGGCGGTAAACGGGCTCGGCCTCGAAGTCGGCTTCATTCCTGAGCCTGTGGTACATCTCGTCGGCAAAATCCGGAAAGTCGAGCTCATGGGGTTGCGGTACAGGCGGGCAGTCCAGCGCACCGAAGGCTGCGGGCAGGGCATGGTAGCGGTAGGCGAGCGCCGAGGCGACGGTCGAGGCATTCGTCCCGTACCAAGCGGCGTACTGCACGGGCTCGGTCATCTCCAGAAAGGCTTCGGGAGAAATGCCGAAGACCAGTGATGCCAGAAGGCCCTCACAGTCGGCCGTCAGTCTGTCGATGAGGCGGTGTGCCTCAAGGAGGGCGTCTTCATCGACCTGCCCCGTGACGAGGTTGAACCCCTGCAGCGTCCTGATGACGCCCGAGAAGCCCGCCCGGGCCTTTGCATAGGCGGCAAGCGAATCGGCTTGAACAGGGACGCAGACGAGCTTCGAGGCGTCAAGCGCGAGCACGCGGATGTTTTCCAGAAGCGCCTCAAGCATCAGCGCGCGCTCGGCGAGACAGCCGTCGACCGTGCGGCGCTCGTCCTCCGCAAGACCTGCGGCCGCGCGTTCGGCGGCGTCAAGCGTGACGAGATGCGCGCAGGGGCATAGGCTGAAGACGAGCGGCACCACCTCACGGCAGCTCCCCAGGCTTCGGGCAAGCCTGTCCATGAGATTGAGCGTGCGTTCGTTGAGAAGCGATGCGCGTCTCACGCGAAGGTCCCCGGGACGGGACTCCGGCGCGAGCAGCAGATCGACAGTGATGACACCGGCATCGATCATTTGTCCGCTCCCTTCGCCATGCGGGTGAAGAACCCGCGGCGCGTGACCTGAACGGACCCGCCGTCTGCGCCGCCCTGCGGCACGGCCCTGATCGGAATGACCTTCCTGCCCGCGACGGGCGGCGTGAGTGGAGGAATGGGCGTGCCTTCCTCCTCGGTGTCGTAATTCGTCCCGAACTTTTCGTCTTCGGGCACGGTGAGAATGGTCCTGAGGGCGATCTCGGCCACGGCCTCGGCCGCCGCCTGGTCCTCGAACTCCGTAACGGGACTCACGAGCGAGAGCATCAGATAGTCGCCGAGCAGGTCGTCCCTGCAGCCGAGGAACGGAAAGTCACCTGCGGGCAGCTCGAGCGTGCGGACTTCGCCCGCGGGCACGTCGACCCAGCTCTCGCGACACCCGCAGGCATAGACCACGATGACCGCCCACGGCGTCGTCACCGTGCCGATCCAGTCGTTGCCCCATCGGCGGAAGTTGTCCGCCTTCACACGAATGCGCGGATTGAGGATGGGAAGCCCCTTCATGCGGGTCTCGGCAATGCGCCCGAACCCCGACTCGAAGTGGGGCGCGGGCGAATTCGCAAAGACGCGCAGACGGCTCATCTGCGTCGGCATTGTCCTGCGTTCGACTTCATGCGCGGCCTGAGTCACCTTCGTCTCTTCCACGTCCCTCTCCCGTTTTTTCTGTTCGCCCGTCGTCCGCTCTCTGATGTGGGAGGCGCAGGCGTTGTTTATAGACTGGAGTATAGGAAAGGGCGCACGCTTCATGCATCCCCCAAGAGTTGATCAGGGCCTAGTCCAAAGTATCTAGAAGGGCCCATTGCCAAAAAGGCAGGACATCCTTCTGAACGCGAGGCGCTCAGGCCTTGAGAAGCTCAAGGAGCTCCTCAACGTGGGTCTTCGCCTTGACGCCGTAGAGCGCATGAAGGATCCTGCCTTCGGGCGAGATCACGAACGTGGAGCGTTCGATGCCGCGGCAGAGCCTGCCGTACATCATCTTCTCCTTCATGACGCCGTAGGCCGTGCAGACGACTTCCTCCTTGTCGGCGAGAAGCGGGAAGTTGAGGTTCTGGCGGTCGCGAAAGCCGCAGTGGCTCTTCACGCTGTCGCGTGAGACGCCGGCAACGGCGTAGCCGAGGGCCTCAAAGTCGGCCAGATGGTCGCGAAAGCCCTGGGCCTCGAGCGTGCAGCCCGCGGTATTGTCCTTCGGATAGAAGTAGAGCACGAGGCCGCGACCGGCGAAGGACTCGAGCGTGACGGGCTCGCCGTCAAGTCCGGGCGCCGAGAAGGCGGGCGCTGCGTCGCCCGCCTTGAGCTGAATGCGTTCTGACATAATTGTCTCCAAACAGGAATGCGATCCGATCAAGATAGCACGGTTTGACGGCAATGTGCGCGCTTTCGCTGCAGAACGGAAATTCCCAAACCATCGCGATTCATCTTGATGCCGTCACTTCATCATGACAACGCCTGCGGGGTGGATTGCAAGGAAATACAGGCCACAAAGTCCCCGTTCGGGGAAACGCCGCGAATGCGCTAGAATATGTCGACCCCCACTCAGCATGGACCATGACAATGGCACGACTTGAATTTGCCTCCGACTATATGGAGGGCTGCATTCCGGAGATTCTCACAAGGCTCACGGAAACGAATCTTGAAAAATCGTCCGGCTACGGCTCGGACGAGCATACGGCAAGGGCCGCGGAGCTCATCCGCGAAGCCTGCGACGCTCCCGACGCTGAAGTTCATCTTCTCGCCGGCGGGACCCAGACGAACCGCACGGTGATCGGCGCGATGCTCAAGCCCTGGGAGGGCGTGATCGCCGCCCAGACCGGTCACATTTCCGTTCACGAGGCGGGCGCCATCGAAAGTCTGGGCCACAAGGTGTTCGAACTTCCTCAGCGCGACGGCAAGCTTCGTGCGCGCGACGTCGAGGCCGCCTTCCACAAGTACATCGTCGACGGCAACCGCGACCACATGCCCGCGCCCGCGCTGGTCTACATCTCGCACCCGACCGAAACGGGCACACTCTACACGCGCGCCGAGCTCGAGGCCGTGACGGGCGTCGCGCACCGCTACGGCGCTCGCGTCTTCCTTGACGGCGCTCGTCTTGCCTATGGTCTCGGCGCCACCAAGACCGACCTGACGCTCGCCGACATCGCCCGCACCTGCGACGCCTTCTACATCGGCGGCACGAAGTGCGGCGCGCTCTTCGGCGAAGCCGTGGTCTTCCCGACGCCCAACATCTGCCCGCGCTTCTTCACCTGGATGAAGCAGCAGGGCGCGCTCCTCGCCAAGGGCCGCATCACCGGCCTGCAGTTCGAGACCCTCATGGAGGAGAACCGCTACGTCGAGTACGGCGCCAAGGCCGTCCGCCTCGCCGAAAAGCTCCGCGAGGGCCTGAAGGAAAAGGGCTATCAGCTCCTCTTCAACTCCACGACGAACCAGACCTTCGTCAAGCTCTCCGACGACAAGTACCAGACCCTCTCCGAAAAGGTCGGCCTGAGCTTCTGGGAAAAGCCCGACGACAACCACACGATCGTGCGCCTTGCCACCAGCTGGGCCACGACCGAAGAGGACGTCGACGCGCTCCTCGCCCTGCTCTAAGGTCACGACGCCTCCTTCCCGAACGCCCGCAGGCCCAGCGCCCGCGGGCGTTTTACTGTCTCCCGATCCATGCGGCTTATACATGGATCAGCATGAAAATGAATCATTGGACATGGATCCGACCGGGGCTTACACTTCCTGCAAAGGCGGGCGGCCGTCCTCCGAGTGAGGAAGGGGCGGGTACCGCGTCCGCTTCCGACATGGACAATGACAGGAGCAATGCTCATGACCGTCAGACAGACAGCAGGCCGGGACCAGCTCGGCGACTTTGCGCCCGCATTTGCGCGCATCAACGACGACGTTCTTTTCGGAGAGGTCTGGTCGAGGACCGAGACGCTCGGTCTTCGGGACCGCTCGATCGTGACCGTCGTCTCACTCGTTTCTCAAGGCCTTGTCGACGCCTCGCTCGAATACCACCTGAGGTGTGCGAAGACGAACGGCGTCACGCGAACCGAAATCGCCGAGATCCTCACCCAGACGGGCTTCTACGCAGGCTGGCCCAAGGCCTGGGCCGCGTTCCGCATGGCGAAGAACGTCTGGAACGAAGAAGGCTGCGATCAGGCTCACGCCGACGGCATGGCCCGCCATCAGGCCTCGATGATCTTCCCGATCGGGAGTCCCAACACGGGCTTTGCAAAGTACTTCAGCGGCCGCAGCTGGCTCGCGCCGCTGGCGACCACGCTCGCCGCAGGCGTCTGGAACGTCACGTTCGAGCCCGCCTGCCGCAACAACTGGCACGTCCACACGGCCGAATCGGGCGGCGGCCAGATCCTCGTCTGCGTGGCGGGCCGCGGCTGGTACCATGAAGACGGAAAGAACGCGCAGCCGCTCCATCCTGGCGACGTCGTCTCCATTCCCGCAGGCGTCAAGCACTGGCACGGCGCCGCAAGGAACAGCTGGTTCTCGCACCTCGCCATCGAGGTGCCCGGCGTCGGCACGGGCAACGAATGGCTCGAGCCCGTCGACGCGGCCGAGTACGACGCGCTTGCGTGACTTTCCCGATGAGGCCAGCGCCCGCACGCGGGTCCGTGCGGGATAATGCAGGGGAGGCGCTTTTCGAAACGCCTCCCGTCTGCACTCACGCCACCTTCCATTTCGGGTCCGATCCATGGACATCCGCCGCTTGAAGACATTTCTCGCCGTCTGCGAAACAGGCAGCCTCTCCCGCGCCGCCGAGCGCCTGCACATCTCGCAGCCTGCGCTCACGCGACGCATTCAGGAACTCGAGAGCGAATACGGCGCCGTGCTCTTTGAGCGCGCCAAGAAAGGCATGACGCCGACCGAGGCCGGACTGCTCCTGCAGGTACGCGCCCGTCAGATCGTGAACCTCGACAATGCCGTTCGGCACGAGCTCGAGTCGACAGGCGCGGGCCTCGCGGGCATGGTCCGGATCGGATGCGTCGAGACGAACGCCGCCCATGCGCTTGCACGTTGGCTCAGAAGCTGGCGACATCTGCATCCAAGATCCCAGGTCGAGATCTACGCAGCCGACAGCGACGACCTCAAGGCCCATCTCGATGCGGGCACGATCGACGCCGCAGTGCTGCTTGCGCCCGTCGAGGCCGCAAAGTACCAGAACGTACCGCTCGCCGAAAAGGAAGTCTGGGGCGTCACCGTTCACAAGGACCATCCGCTCGCCCGCGAGACGGCCGTCACCACCGACATGCTCGAAGGCTTCCCCCTGATGCTCCCGCACCGCCACATTCTGGGCGACGCGTTCGAAGAGTGGTTCGGCGAATCCGCCTCACGCATGACGGTGGCGGGCTTCATCAATCTGTCGACCGTTCCTTTCATGACGCTCGCTGGAGATGCCCGCACGGTGATGCTCGTAGTCAAGGGCGCCTTCGACATGAGGCCGCCCGAAGGACTTGTCTTCATACCGCTGGTTCCTGAACGCACCTCGGAGCAGATTCTTGTTCGACGCAGGAACGTGGCGCTCTCGAGCGCCGCCGAGGCGTTCTGGGCTCATGCGGCCCGAAGTGCGGAGAGAGACGACGCCGGCGAATGAATTCACCCGATAAGAAAAGCCCCGGGATTCACATGGAATTCGGGGCTTTGTTCGTCAATCAGCCGGCCTTGAGAGGCGGGCGAAAGGCGCAATTACTTGCGGAAGGCGGCTTCGAGGGCCGGCACGACCTGCTTCTTGCGGCTCATGACGCCGTCGAGCCAGAGGTTGGAGCCTTCGACGAAGGTCTTGCCGAAACCTTCGGCGATGCGGGCGGGATCGTCGGAGACCATGAGAAGTTCGGAGCCTTCCTTCATGATGTCCGTGAGGAGCAGAAGGGCGGAGTGACGACCTTCCTCGGACTTGACGGCGGCGAGCTCGGCTTCGAGCGCGGCCTTCATGTCGGCGACGAGGTCAAGGGAGACGAGTTCGAGCTGACCGACGCCGACCTTGCAGCCGTTCATGTTGAAATCCTTGAAGTCGCGGAAGATGAGAGAGCGCGGGGTGCAGCCGGCGACGGCGGACTTGGCGGTGAAGAGCTCCATGCCAAGGGCCTGGATGTCGGCGATGCCGGCGATTGCGGCGAGTTCCGCGGCAGCCTGGCGGTCCATGTCGGTGGTCGTCGGAGACTTGAAGATCACCGTGTCGGAGAGAATGGCGCAGAGCATGGCGCCGGCGATGTTGGCCGGGATTTCAAAGCCCATGTAGTCGTACATGCGCTTGAGGATGGTGTTCGTGCAGCCGGCCGTCCAGATGATGCATTCGAGCGGAGCCGTGGAGGTCACGTCGCCGAGCTTGTGATGGTCGACGATGCCCTTGAGGTTGCACTCATCAATGTCGGCGGGAGCCTGGGCCTTGTCGGAGTAGTCGACGAGGTAGACGTCGCGGCCGGCGACGCTCGTCACGATTTCCGGAGCTTCAAGGCCGAAGCGCTCGAGGATGAAGGCCGTTTCCGGGGCGGGCGTCCCCTGGGCGGCCGGCACGACGTCCAGACCACGCTGCTTGTAGAGATGCGCGCAGGCAATGGCGGAAATGATGCTGTCGGAGTCGGGGTTCTTATGACCAAGAATGAGAGCGGACACTTTGAGGCCTTTCTAAAAAGGGGATGAATAAAAAGTCCGGATATTGTAGCGGACTTTGAGCGGCTCGGGCGGGCTGGTCTCACAGGTCCGGCCCCCTGCCGACGGCGGCCGAGTCTTGCTACGCAAATTCGACGATGCGAACGCGAAGCATTCTCTTACAAAAGGCGACGCGCGCTTCTTGACAATACAGATATTTGAAATATAAGATTTGTTCAACCAACATCGAACGGGCCCGTGACGATGTCAGTCCGCATCCGCCGCCAGGCGAGATGCGCTTCACCGACAAGAATTCCATTGCAACTGGGAGACCAATCCATGCTGACACCCCGACAGATCGAACAAGTCAAGGCCACCGTGCCGGTACTTCGTGAACACGGCGTTTTGCTCACAACGCACTTCTACCGCCGCATGCTCGAAGGAAATCCCGAACTTCGGAACATTTTCAACCAGGCTCATCAGGCCCGCGGACGTCAGCAGAAGGCACTGGCTGAAGCCGTCCTCGCCTACGCAGAAAACATCGAAAATCCGGCCGTGCTTCTGCCCGCGGTCAAGTTCATCGCCTCGAAGCACGCAACGGTCGGCATCCGCGCCGAGCACTATCCGATTGTCAGCCGGCATCTTCTGGCCTCCATCAGGGAGGTTCTCGGAGAAGCGGCCTCCGATGAACTCCTCGAAGCATGGGGTGCCGCATACGGGCAGCTCGCCGACCTGATGATCGAAGTCGAGAGTGGCATCTACGAGGCTCAGGCGAACGCCGACGGCGGCTGGTCTGGCTGGCGCCCCTTCATCGTCTCGAGACGCGTCGAAGAGACGCCCGACGTCGTGAGCCTTTACCTGACGCCTGCAGATGGCGGGAAGGTGCCTGTCTGGAAGCCCGGCCAGTTCGTGTCGGTGCGCGCCTATCTGCCCGAATTGAAGCTCGTCCAACCGCGCCAGTATTCGCTCTCGGCGGCACCGGAGGACCGGAGCCAGCTCCGCATTTCCGTCAAGCGCATTGCCGCCGCGGGCGATGCCCCCGCCGGCCTCATGTCCAATCATCTGCACAAGTGCCTCAAGGCCGGCGACACCATCGACGTCTCGGCACCCGCCGGCGAATTCCATCTTGCCGAAGGTACGAATCCGGTGTTCCTCGCCGGAGCCGGCATCGGCGTCACTCCGATTTTCGCCATGCTCGAATCGATCGCACGAAACACGCCCGAGCGTCAGGTGACCTTCGTTCAGGTTGCCCGCACGGCGTCTGAACTCGTCTTCGTGAATGAGGTTCGTGAGGCTGCCGGCAAGCTGAAGAACGCGAAGCTGCTTGCATTCGTGACACAGCCTGCCGAAGCCGACACGACCATCAAGTGTCCGTGCGTTAAGCTCGGTGCCCGTCCGAGCGTGGAGGACATCAGGGCGCTTGCACCGTCGGCCGACGTCGACGCCTATCTCTGCGGCCCGGGCGACTTCATGTCAGGGATGCGCGCCGCTCTCGAAGCTGCTGGCGTTCCGGCACGGCAGATCCACGCTGAAGTGTTCGGAACGGGCAGCGAGGCCTGATCCGAATTCTGCGGACCGCTTTCGATCCCTTTAAGGGATCGGGAGCCGTCCAGGCGAAGGCCATGGACGCTGCCGTCCATCGAGTATGATACGGGAATCTCCTCACGGAAATTCCCGTTTTCTCATCCTTTCTCCGAACCGACCATGCACCTGAAGCGATTTACAGACCTTGGCCTGAGAATTCTGATGCACCTTGCCAACGAGGCCGACCCCGAGACGCCCCATTCGGTGCCGGAGCTCTCGAGATTCCTCTGCTGGAACCAGAATCTGGTCATCAAGACCGCAAACGCCATGGTCAAAGCCGGGTGGCTTTCCGCCGTTCGCGGCCGGCACGGCGGGCTCAGGCTGGCCTGCAAACCTGAAGACCTGCGAATCGGCGACGTCGTGCGCACACTCGAAGACAATGACATGCTCGTCGACTGCAACGAGCCGCCCTGTCCCTTTGCCGGCAGATGCGTGCTGATCGATGCGCTCGCCAGAGCCCGGGAAGCCTTCTACAAGGAACTCAACCAATACACGCTCGCCGATCTCCGCCGCAGCGGGCCGGGGAATGGCGTTTCGAACCTGATGTGCTCGAGGGCGCAAACCATTTCCGACGAGCCGGCCGACGACCCGGGCGGGTCAGAACACCGGATGGAACAGGCCTCAGTCAGGCAGCAAGCATGAGACGCACGCCGGGACGGCGCTGCCGTCGGAGGGCTTCAGTGGCTCGTTTCTGACGTGCAGGAACGGGCACTCAAGTCGCGGATAATATGACGGTACCCATGTTGTCCAGAAGGAGCTCCGACCATGAATCACACAAACTTGCATCCCATGCGCCGCCCTGACCGCGCGGCCTCCGAGGACTTTGCCCGCCGCACCGCGAACGAGGCTCCCTACGGCACGCTCGTGACGGCGTCCGCCTCGGGCGAACCGTACGGCACGCCCGTCTCGCCCGTCATCGAGGACGACAAGATCTACTTTCACGCGGCGGCAGGTGCAGGTCGAAAGTTCGAGAACCTCACCTCAAACCCGCGCTGCTCGATGGTCTTCGTCAGCATGACCGAGCCCGACGAACCGGCCTTTTCGATGAACTACCGCTCTGCGGTCTTCGAGGGGCGCGCGACGCTCGTCACGGACGAAATCGAGAAGATGCACGCGCTCTGGCTCATCGGCGCGCGCTGGGCGGGAAGCCAGCCCATTGCGAAGAGGCGTGCCTACATCGAGGGCGACATGGCCCGCTGCGACGTCTGGCGCATCGACGTCGACGTCATCTCCGGGAAGACCCGCGAGATGAGGCGCTGAACAGAGCCTTTTCTCAGAACTTGGGGAACGCCTCGGCCGCCTCGAAGTGCACGGGAATGCCCGTCGTCGGGTGAGGAATCGTGAGCTCGGCCGCATGGAGGCAGAGTCGCGAGGTCTTCTCCTCGGCGAGGATGCCGCGGCTGCCGTAAAAGCTGTCGCCGTCGATCGGAAGGCCGATGCCTGCAGCGTGCGCGCAGTGCACGCGCAGCTGGTGCGTGCGGCCCGTCTCGGGCCAGAGGCTCACGAGGGCCTTGCGCCTGCCGTCGGGCATCGTCTCGACGCGCAGAAGCTCCCAGTCGGTGGCGGCGGGCTTGCCGCCCTCGGCTTCGGAGAGCACGCACTGGCGCGGACGATCAAGCCTGTTGAGGGCGAGCGGAAGCTCGATCCTGCCCGACATCTGCTCGGGGACGCCCTCGAGCCTCGCCACGTAGCACTTCATCGCAAGTCCCTCGCGAAAGCTCTCGTGAAGCGCCTTCTCGGCCCTGAGGTTTCTCGCAAAGAGCAGAACCCCCGAGGTGTCCATGTCGAGCCTGTGCACGATGCGCAGCGGCCCGAACTGCTTTTCAAGAATCTCCTTGGCGGAGGTCGTCTCCCTCACGCCCGGCACCGAGGCGAGCCTCGTCGGCTTGTCGATCACGACGATGTCGTCATCGAAATAAAGCACCGGAAGGGTCTCAAAATCCTCTTCGGACGCGATGGCCGGCACGGGCGCGGCGGGGAGGCCTTCGACGAGACGCTCGTAGAGCCACTTCGCGGCGGCCCTCGGCGGGTAGAAGGTCCCGTCAAATCGTATTTCGTGCGCGGGCGTCGGGCCGCACCACCATTCGGCAAGCCCGATGATCCTCGCGTTCCCCGAGATCCGCCCCCGGACGGCGGCTTCGTTTCGTGCCGCAACGAGCGCCACGACGGGGCTCGTGAGCGCATCCGTCACCGCCATGCGCCAGCCCGCCTTTCTGGTCTCGAGCTCTCGCCCGCCCTGCATTTCGGGCAGATCGGGGTAGGGCTCGAACATCGCCTTGAGAAAGTCCCTCACCGTAAACCTCACGCCGCGTCCGTCGACGAGCGTGCGCTCGGGCACCTCGTCCCTCGACATCCCGGGC
This sequence comes from Sutterella sp. KLE1602, assembly GCF_001578585.1. Lineage (NCBI taxonomy): Bacteria > Pseudomonadati > Pseudomonadota > Betaproteobacteria > Burkholderiales > Sutterellaceae > Sutterella > Sutterella sp. KLE1602. The sequence goes on along the minus strand of NZ_KQ968541.1, from coordinate 15,576 downwards.
CAGAGCGCCGCCGCCCTGAGGGTCGACCAGTCGCGGCCTTCGCCGCCCGCACCGCACAAGGCCTGGCTCACGGGCTCGAAGGCATGCTCGGCATGCACGCCCGCCTCATCCTCGAAGACAAGCACGCCCGCTCGTCCCGTGAAGCCCGCAGGAACGGGGGCGAGGCGCGCCCGGGCGACGAGTTCGGGCGAAGGCGGGGTGCCGAACGGGGAGGGAAAGAGGATTTCGTGCATGGCTCAAGCCTTCATCGAATGTGAGAGGAATGTCGGGATTCTACGGAATCCTCGGCGAACCGCGGAAAATGAGACATGTTAGGCGGTAACATCTAGGGGTTTTTACGGATTTCGTTCGTGTTTTGCGTGTGCTCGAACGCCGAAGGCGGGGAGCGCGCGCTATAGTTTTTTCCTTTCCCTCGTCCGATGCGGCGTCAGACCGCAGGATCGAGGGCCGCGCGGGTGCGTCTGACGCCCGTTCTCGGACCCCCACCATCACACAGGAGCAGCTTTCCATCATGACCAAGCGTCTTAGCCGCGTCTTCCGGTTTGCCGAGCCGATCGTTCACGGCTCGCTCATCCGGCAGATTCTCGTCGCGCTCGTTCTGGGCGCCGCGCTCGCCTTCGTCTGGCCCACGGCCGCGAAGGACGTCGGCATTCTCGGCGAGATCTTCGTGACGGCCCTCAAGGGCGTCGCCCCCGTCCTCGTCTTCGTGCTCGTGACGAGCGCGATTGCGAATTCGTCCATGTCCACCGAGATGCACATCCGTCCGGTGATCGCGCTCTATCTGGCGTCGACCTTCGGTGCGGCCATGGCCTCGGTTGCCGTGAGCTTCATGTTCCCGACGACGATCACGCTCACGGGGGCCGCGCAGTCCTCAGCGGCGCCCGGCGAAATCTCCCAAGTGCTCACGCAGCTCCTTCTCAACGTGGTCGACAATCCCGTGCGCGCCATTGCGAACGCGAACTACATCGGCATCCTCGCCTGGGCGGTGGCCGTGGGCATGATCCTGAGGAAGTCCCGCGAGGAGACCCGCATCGTGCTGGGCGACGCCTCGTCGGCCGTCTCCTCGATCGTGCAGATTGTGATCCGCTTTGCGCCGATCGGCATCTTCGGCCTCGTGTCCCACACGCTCGCCACGGAAGGCTTCCAAGTGATGCTCGAGTACGCGCAGCTTCTTCTCGTGCTGCTCGGCGCCATGGCCTTCGTCGCGCTCGTGCTCAATCCCTTCATCGTCTGGGTCGCCACGCACGACAATCCGTACCCGCTCACCTTCATGGTGCTGCGCGAGTCGGGCGTCTCCGCCTTCTTCACGCGCTCGTCGGCCGCGAACATTCCGGTCAACATGGACATCTGCCGGCGCCTGAAGCTGCCCGAATCCACGTATGCGATCTCGATTCCCGTGGGCTCCACGATCAACATGGCGGGCGCCGCCGTCACGATCACGGTGATCACGCTCTCGGCCGCGCACTCGCTCGGCATCCAGGTCGACATGTTCTCGGCGATCTTCCTCTCCGTCATCGCGAGCGTCTGCGCCGCGGGCACCTCGGGCGTTCCCGGCGGCTCGCTCATGCTGATCCCGCTCGCCTGCGGCCTCTTCGGCATCGACCAGGACACCGCCATGCAGGTCGTGGCCGTGGGCTTCATCATCAGCGTCCTGCAGGACTCGACCGAAACGGGCCTCAACTCCTCCTCCGACGTCCTCTTCACGATCGCCGCCTGCTACCGCGCCGACCGAATCAGGGCCGAGCAGGAGGCCGCGAAAAACAACTGCGGCAATAACTGAGAATATCTGTAAAATACGATGGTTTGCCTAGGGGCGGTCAGTCGAAACCGCCCCAGGGGCAACGCCAGACATTCCGGCGCGGACGGTCGCCTTACGCCGTCCGCGCCTTTTTGCAACCCACATTTTCCCTAGGCATTCCCACACATGACCGAAGCCGACCTGACACCCAAGGCGCCGCTCGTACGCGAGGACGAGCACCCCCAATTTGAAAGAACCATGAAGGCCCGTCACCTGATCATGCTGTCCCTGGGCGGCGTGATCGGGACGGGCCTTTTCTTCAACACGGGCTTCGTGATCGGCCAGACGGGCGCCTTCGGCACCGTCGTCGCCTATCTGATCGGCGCGCTCGTCGTCTACCTCGTCATGCTCTCGATGGGCGAACTGTGCGTCGCGATGCCGCAGACGGGCAGCTTCCACCTCTACGCCTCGACCTTCATTGGGCCGCGCACGGGCTTCACGGTCGCGTGGCTCTACTGGGTGACCTGCACGGTGAGCGTCGGCACGTCGCTCACGGGCGCGGGGCTCGCGATGCAGTACTGGTTCCCGAACGTCGACGTCTGGATATGGTGTCTCTTCTACTGCCTCCTGATTCTGGCGATGAACGTCTTCACGACGAAGTTCTTCGCCGAGGGCGAATTCATCTTCTCGCTCATCAAGGTGATCACGATCCAGGTCTTCATCATCGCGGGCGGCCTCGCCGTCTTCGGCGTCATTCCGCTCTCCGACGGCTCTCCCGCGCCTTACTTCAGCAACCTCACCGAAGGTGGCCTCTTCCCGAAGGGCCTGCTGCCGCTGCTCACGACGATGATCGCCGTCAACTTCGCTTTCTCGGGCACCGAACTCATCGGTGTCGCTGCAGGTGAAACGCAGAATCCCGAGAAGGTCATTCCGATGGCCGTGCGCACGACCGTCGTGCGCCTCGTGCTCTTCTTCATCGGCACGATCGTGATCCTCGCCGCGCTTCTTCCGATGGAGGAGGCCTCGATCCTCAAGAGCCCGTTCGTGACGGTCTTCGAGCGCATCGGCATTCCGTACGCCGCCGACCTCTTCAACTTCGTGATCCTCACGGCCGTCATCTCGGCCGCGAACTCGAACCTCTACGCCGCGGGCCGCATGATCTGGGCCCTCGCACACGACGGCATGCTGCCCGCCTGGGCCTCGAAGCGCACGAAGCGCGGCCTTCCGGTCAACGCCATCATGCTCTCCATGCTCGGCGGTTGGCTCGCTCTCTTCACCTCGGTCTTCGCCGCCGATACGGTCTTCGTGGTCCTCACCGCCATCGTCGGCTTCTCCGTCGTCGCCGTCTGGATTGCCATCAGCGTCGCGCACATCGGCTTTCGCAGGCAGCTCAAGGCCGAAGGCAAGTCCGCCTCCGACCTCGCCTGGCACTCGCCGCTCTTTCCCGTCGTGCCCGTCCTCGCGATCATCCTCTGCTCGGTCGCCTTCATCGGGCTTCTCTTCGACCCCGAGCAGCGACTCGCGCTCTACTTCGGCGTTCCCTTCGCCGCAGCCTGCATGATCCTCTATCCCGTCATCGCACGCCGCCGCGACGCCCGCCGCGAGGCCGCACGCCTCGCCGAAGCCGGCAGGCACTGACACCCTGAAGCCTCTCTGAACACAAACGGCCCCGCTCATGACAGGATGAGCGGGGCCGTTTGCTTTTGGCATTCAGGACCCGTCAGGGCCCTGTTTCCACCTCAAGGCTTTCAGAACGTCCTGAAGGCGAGGGCGGGATCGACGCCGCAGGCGAGCGAGAGCTGCGCGAGCACACGGGCCTTCTGCGGGTTGAGCGTCCCTGCAGGCACGAAGCCCGCATCCTGCCACTCGGCGAGTCCCTCGACGGTCATGCCGCTCGGGGTTCTCGAAGCGCGCACGACGAGTACGCCGTGAGCGGCAGCCTCCATGAGGGCGCCTTCCGTCTTCTCGTGAATCGAGCCGTTGCCGGTCCCCGCATGCACGATTGCACGGGCGCCTGCAGCCATGGCCGCACGAACCATCACGTCGTCGTCGTCGACGTGCGAATACACGATGTCGACGCGGGGCAGGGCGCCGTCGGCCGCAACACGGGCTTCGAGCGCCTCAAGCGTGAAGGGCGTGGCGGCCCCATGGGGCTTTTCGGACCTCGCGATCCACTCGATGTGCGTGCCCGCGATCATGCCGAGCATGCCAAGATCCGGCCCCCTGAAGGTGGCGACATTGGTGGGATGGGTCTTCGTGGCGTCACGCGCGGAGACGATCACGTCGTTGAGCGCGATGAGCACGCCCCGGCCCGCAGCCTTCGGATCGGACGCGATGCGAACGGCGTTGAGAAGGTTGAGGGGCCCCTCGGCCGAAAGGGCCGTGGCGGGACGCATCGCGCCCGTGAGCACGACGGGCTTTTCGCTCTTCACCACCAGATTGAGGAAGAACGCGGTCTCCTCCATCGTGTCGGTGCCGTGCGTAATCACGACGCCCGAGACGTCCTCGCGGCGAAGAGCCTCCTCGACCGCGTTCGCGAGCTTCAACCAGACCTCCGAAGTCATCGAGCTCGAGTCAATGTTCGAGACCCGGGCGGCCTCGACGTCGGCCACGTCGGCCAGCATCGGAACGGCCGAGAGCAGGTCCTCGACGCCGAGCCCCTGAATGCTGTAGCCCGTCATCTGCGTGGCGGACGCGCCCGAACTGACGATGGTGCCGCCCGTGGCGAGAATCACGACCTTGGATGCGCAATGCGGCATGGTGTCTCCTTTGTCTTTTGTCTTGAAGATGGGTTTGTCTGTTTTTTCAATGATCCCAACAGCATACATCGCCGCCGGACAAAAAAGGCCCTCCCGCCGCCGGCGAAAGGACCTTTTCCTCCGTTAAATTCCCGTCAGGGTCTTATTTCCCTGCCGTAAGCCTAACGAGTTCGAGCGTCATCTCGAGCGACTTGTGCAGGCTCGGGAGCGGGAGGAACTCGGCATAGCTGTGGAAGTTGCACGCGCCCGTGAAGTAGTTGGGCGTGACGAGGCCCTTGGCGGAGAGGGCGGAGCCGTCCGTGCCGCCGCGCATGGCGATGGTGTTGGTGGTGATGCCGAGGTTGTCGGCAGCCTTGTAGAGGAGCTCCACCGGCGAGCGGTCGTCGCCGAGGCTGTCGGCGATGTTGGAGTAGACGTCGACGAGTACGGTCTCGATGACGGCGCGCGGATGCTGTGCGCGCACGGCCTCGACCGCCTCAAGCACGAAGGCCTTGCGGGAATCGTAGCGGCTGCGGTCGAAGTCGCGGATGTTCATCGTGAGGCGGCACTCGGCAGCGTTGGCTTCGCAGTCGGTGAACCACCAGTAGCCTTCCTTGCCCTCGGTCTGCTCGGGCGTCTGCAGGCGGTCGAACCTGTTGATGAGGTCGGTCGCAACGAGGAGCGGATTGACGAGCACGCCCTTGGCGCTCATCGGATGCGCCGTCACGCCCTTGATGCGGATCGAGACCGAGCAGGCGTTGAAGGTCTCCCAGACGATTTCGCCAAGCGCGCAGCAGTCGATCGTGTAGGCGAAGTCGACCTTGAACTTCTTGAGGTCAAGGAGCTTGGAGCCGCAAAGACCGATCTCTTCATCGGGCACGAAGGCGACGCGGATGTCGCCGTGCGGACGGTTTTCCCTCGTCACGACGGCGAGCATCGTCATCACGTTCGCAACGGCCGCCTTGTTGTCGGCACCGAGCACGCTCGTGCCGTCCGTAAAGACGATGTCCTGACCCGCATATGCGGCAAGTTCCGGATGCTCCTCGAGACGCACCCAAATGTCCTTTTGGGCATTGAGGAGAACGTCCCCGCCTTCGTAGTGAATCACCTGCGCCTTCACGTCGGGCGAGAGGCTCACGGGCACCGTGTCGAGATGCGCGACCCAGCCCACGGCGGGAGCGCCCTCGACGTTGGCGGGCAGAAGCGCCGTCAGGATGGCGTGTTCGTTCAGTTCGATCTCGACGAGCCCGAGCGCCTCAAGTTCGCGGGCGAGAAGCTTCGCGAGCTCGCGCTGGCCCTCGGAGCTCGGCACGCGGCCGGCCTTCGGGTCGCTCTCGGAGGAGACGGCGACGTAGCGCAGGAAGTTGTCTCTGAGTTCGTCGACATAGGGAAGGTGGATGTCTGTCATGACGACGGTCCTTTTTTCTTGGATTGCAGGAAAATCGGTTTTGCATGAGAAACCCCGCCGGGAGCCGAAAGGGAGGCGTCCTCGACGGGGTGCGGGCAGGGCGCGGTGCGCCTCTTACTTCACGGGCGGGTAGACGTAGCCCGAATCGAAGCCGATCGGGATGCCGATGCCCCAGAAGGCGTAGAGCACGAAGGTAAGCGCGACGAGGAGCGCGAGGGTGTAGGGGATCATCATCGAGCTCAGGGTGCCGACGCCCGCCTGCTTGCAGTACTTCTGGCAGTACATGATGAGGAGCGGATAGAACGGGAACATCGGGGTGCAGACGTTCACGGCCGAGTCGGACACGCGGAAGGCGGCCTGGGTGAGCTCAGGCGAGATGCCGAGCATCATCAGCATCGGGACGAAGATGGTCGAAAGGATCGCCCACTTGGAGGTCGCCGAGGTGATGAGAAGGTTGAGCATGCCGGTGAAGATGATGATGCCCAGCAGCGAGCCCGCCGACGGCATTCCGAGGTCCTTGAGGAACTCGGCGCCCGAGATGGCGAGCAGCGTGCCGATGCCCGACTTGCCGAAGACGTAGAGGAACTGGGCGGCGAAGAAGGCGAACACCATGAAGCCGAGCAGCATCTTCATGACCTCTTCCATCGACTTGATCACGTCGGACGAGGACTTGAAGGTGCCTGCGGCGTAGCCGTAGACGATGCCGGGGAGCGAGAAGAAGATGAAGATGAGCGGAACGATGGCCTGCATGACGGGGGCCTTCGGGCTCGTGAGGGAGCCGTCGGGCGCGCGCAGCATGGAGCCTTCGGGCCAGCAGAGCACGAAGAGCAGGGCGGCGAGGCCGAGGAAGACCGTGCAGGCCTTGCGGTAGGCGCTGTTCTCAAGGGCGCTCACGGGCGTAATCCTGAGGTCGGGATCGTTCTCGAGGCCCTTGTCGAGCGGCATCGTGGCCCAGAGGCGCGGCTCGACGATCTTGTCGGTCACGTACCAGCAGGCGGCGATCACGAAGAAGGTGCCGCCGAGCGCGAAGAAGTAGTTGCAGAGCACGTTCACCGAGTAGGACGCATCGAGCGTCTGGGCGGCAGCCTGGGTGAAGGACTGCATGACGGGGTCGATCACGGACGGCGTGTAGGAGGCCGTGAAGCCGCCCGAGAGACCGGCGAACGAGCAGGCCACGCCCGCGAGCGGATGACGGCCCGCACAATAGAACATCAGGGCTGCAAGCGGCATGAGGATCACGTACACCGAGTCGCTCGCCACATGGCAGAGGATCGAGACGATCACGACGGCCGGCGTGAGCGAGGCGCGCGGGATGTAGCTCATCAGCTTCCTGAGAAGCGTGTGGATGAAGCCCGATCCCTCGGCGATGCCGATGCCGAGCGTCGCCACGAGCGTGATGCCCAGCGGCGGGAAGCCCATGAAGTTCTTCACGGAATTCACGACCAGATCAAGCAGGTTCGCGGGGGCGAGCATGTTCGTCACGGCGATCACGGCACCCGTGGACGGATGCCTGTAGTCGAACGAGACGTAGGAGAGCGCGAGCGAGATCACGAGCGTGATCACGAGCGCCCAAATGAAGAGCATCGTGATGTGCGGCAGCTTGTTGCCTGCCGCCTCAATGGCGTTGAGGAACCGGTTGAGGCTTCCTGCAGCTTGCGGGGGAGTGGGATTCATTTGTAGTCCTTGAGGATGGAAGGACGGCCTCCGTCAGGCAGAGACCGAAGGCTCTATTGTACGGAAAATCCCGAATTCGGTTTTTCGGCCCACAAAGCCTGTGCGACCGACGTCCCCAATTGCCAGTGATGATGGAGATGATTCATGGCCGACATGCCGCAATTGCAACGGAAACACATGACGTCAGCCTCAGCGCGAGCGTGGCGAAAAAGAAATACAATAGCGTCAGAAACGCGTGTTCCCCAGACGTTTTTTGCTCGCGCCGCTTTCAAGCCCGCCGAGCGTCTCTTCGTCGAACCTCAGGCCGCGCTCACCTGGGCCTGGGTCGAAGGCGACGACTTCCGTGCGGGCCGCAGCTTCACGGTTCACCAGGACGACTATCAGAGCCTGATCGGACGCGTGGGCGTGCGCGCGGGCCTTGAGTTCCCGAACGAGAAGAGCACCTTCTACGCCCGTGTTTCGGGCGCCTGGGAGATGATGGGCGAGGACGAATACCATGCCGTCGCCGACGCGGGCAGGGTCGAGTCCTTCCGCACCGAACTTGACGGCGGTTGGAGCGAGTACGCCGTCGGCGCGAACTTCAAGCTCGCACCCAACGCCTTCGTCTGGGCTGACCTTGAAAAGATCGCGGGCGGAGACATCCGTGAAAACTACCGCTACACCATCAGCGCACGCCGGGTCTGGTAAGGCGCCTGAGGGGACTGTAATCCCTTGACGCTCGCCTGAAACACCCCGCCGGTCCTCACGGGCCGGCGGGTTCGTCTTTGGACGATGGGGCTTCAGCGTCGGATAATCGAAGGCGTGCATAATCGATTGAATGATGGAGGCAGTGCCTCCCGGACATCCGCGTCCGGCGCCTCCAGGCAAGACCAACCCAATTGAAGAGGAAGAAAAAGAAGATGTCCATCCTGCGCACCGCCGCCGCGCTTGCAGCCGCCCTTACGCTTTCCACCGCCTTCGCCGCGCCGCCTCCCGAGGTGGTCGAGCTTGAGGGCCAGTGGCGCGGCCGCCTCTGCACGGCCGAGGGCAATCCCACGAAGACGAATCTGAGCATCGACAAGTACGGCTGCTTCGTGCTCTTCCAGACCGACGTCAACGGCGCCGCCCAGTCCGCCGGCACCGTCACGGTGAAGGAAGGCGTTATGACCCTCGTCGACGCCAAGACCGGCCCCTACATGGTGCTTAAGGTCTCCGACGACGGCCGCCTCGTGCAGGACGTCCGCGGCAAGCTCCCGAAGAACTGCTGCTACCTCAAGCGCCGCTGATCCATCAGCCCCGCCTCATTCGAAGCCCCGTCCGCTCCGCGCTCGGGGCTTTTGCACTTTCAGTGTGCGGCGCACGCGCCGCCCCCTCCATCGGGAGTATTTCGCCAGCCGTCCCGATCGTGCATAATGTGCCTCTCATACTAGGAGCAACCCCAATGTCCATCGAGCAGACGCGTGAAATCCTCTCCCATGAAGAACTGTCGGACGCCGACATCGTTCATCTTCTCGGCCTCACGGATCCCGAGGAGTGCGAGCTCCTGCGCAAGACCGCCTACGACAGGACGACGGAGCTGATGGGCAGCTTCGTGTACTACCGCGGCCTCATCGAGTTTTCGAACATCTGCACGGCGAGCTGCCGCTACTGCGGCATTCGTCGCGAGAACCACGACGTCGAGCGCTACACGATGTCGAAGGAGGAGATCGTCGCGGCCGCGAAATGGGCCGCCGATCAGGGCTACGGCTCGATCTGCCTTCAGTCGGGCGAGCGCCGCGACGAGAAGTACATCGCCTTCGTCGAATCGTGCCTTGAGGCGATCCACGAGGCCACGGTCTCGGAGAAGCTCCCCGACGGCGTGGGCGTGACGCTCTCGCTCGGCGAGCAGACGATCGAGACCTACCGCCGTCTCGCAAAGGCCTCGGGCAATCCCTCGAATCTCAGGTACCTCGCCAGATTCGAGACCTCGAACCCCGAGCTCTTCAAGGTCCTTCACGGCGCCCGCGGCGACCATGAGAAGGAGCTTCAGAACCGCTTCCGCATGCTTCGCGACCTTCGCGAGGCGGGCTATCAGGTGGGTACGGGCGTCATGATCGGCATTCCCGGCCAGTCGCTCGAGGACCTCTGCCGCGACATCCGCACCTTCCAGCAGTTCGACGTCGACATGATCGGCATGGGCCCCTACCTCATGAGCGAGGGCGGGGAGCTTCAGGAATACGAGCAGATGGAGCCCAAGGCGCTCCTTCAGCTTGCCCTCAACATGATCGCCGTCACGCGCCTCGTGCTAGGCCCCGTCAACATCGCCGCCGCCACGGCCCTTCAGGCCATCCGCGACGACGGCCGCGAGCTCGGCGTCTCCTACGGCGCCAACGTCGTGATGCCCAACCTCTCGCCACAGCAGTACCGCGAGGGCTACCAGCTCTACGACAACAAGCCCTGCCTTGACGACGAGCCCACCCAGTGCGCCTCCTGCCTCGAAAACCGCCTGCGCCCCATCGGCCGCAGCGTCGGCTGGAACATGAGTGGAAGCTCCCGCAGGTGGCTGCGCCGCAACGGCCGCCCCGACGAGGCCGTACCCGAGGGCCTGCGTACCAAGACCCTCGAAGGCCGCAGGATCATCCCCATCGCTGCGGGAAAAGTTGCGTGAAAACAACACCTGCCCGAAATCCCGCCGCGGCTCCCCGTGTGCCCGGCCTCCGGCAAAGCCCCGCCCCGAGCGGGGCTTTTTTCACCCTTACGTTCCTCATCCACAGGGCATTTTCAGTCCGCCCGTGCAGCAGTCGAAAGCAGGGCGTCCCGCTGGGCGAGAAAACTTTGCAGACGGGGAAAGCGGGAATGAGCGAACGGGTATTGACGTTTTCGCGCCGCCAGGTAGAATGGACGGTTTCCCAAAAACTCGGGTTAACCCGAGCAAGACCCAAGAATCAAATCCCGCCCTCATGAAGTCCGAAATCCGCACGATCCTGCTTGGGATCGGTCAGTTTCTTTTCTGTGCGTTGCTAAGCGCGTCCGCCTACGGCCTCTACGTCCTGAACCTCAGGGTAAGCGTCCCCGTCGAGAGTCTGATCGAGCTGGGCCAGGAAGCGCTGCTCCTTTCGGCGGCGATCTTCACGCTCAGGACCGCGTCGCTTGAGAAGGCGCTCTCGGGCGGGCTGTGGCTCGTCGGCGGCTTTCTCGTCGCGCTCTTCATCCGGGAGCTAGACGGTTGGATCGGCCACGCCTGGGTCTACTGCGAGCTCGTCTGGCTCTGCGGTGTCGCCTGGGCCGTGAAGGCCGCGGGGCTCGGCACCGTCATTCCGGGGCTTGCCCACTTCATCGGCCACCGCGCCTTTCCGATCATGTGCGCGGGCGTAGCGATCCTGCTCGTCTACTCGCGCCTCTACGGCATGCAGACGCTCTGGCTCGCCTATGCGGGCGAGGCCTGCTCGGGCCTTTATTCGGTGAAGACCCTCTCGGAAGAATCCACCGAACTTCTCGCCTACATGATGATCTTCACGAGCGCCGCCTTCTATGCAGGCAACTGCCTGCGAATGCGCCGCCGCAGGGCCCGCGCCGAACGCCTACAGAAGGAGGCCGGCATCAAGACCGTCTGACAAGACCGCAGCCCGCAAAAAGGAAGGGACCCGAATCCTGATGGACATGGGTCCCTTTGTTCATTCCGCCTTCGAAAGCCGTCGGAATCTTTCAGAAGCGTTCGACCGTTTCGGCGCTGTTATTTTAACTTAGCGAGCATTCCGCCCGCGATCGTGCGCACGAGGCAGCGGGGAAGAAATCGGGTCATGAAGGCGCCGAAGCGGTTGGCTGCGCCGTCGAGTACGACGACGCGGCCCGCCATCATGCCCTTGAAGCCCGTTTCGGCCACGCGTTCGGGGTCGGCGGAAAGGCGATCGAAGGGGCTTTCCTGCGAGAGGCCCGCGGTCACACCGAACTGCGTGCGCGTGGGGCCGGGACAGAAGGCGGTGACGGTGACGCCTGAGCCCTTGAGCTCCTCTGCGAGCGACTCGGTGAAGGAGAGCACGTAGCTCTTGGTGGCGCCGTAGACGCCGAGGTAGGGGCAGGGCTGGAAGGCGGCCGTGGAGGCCACGTTCATGATCCTGCCGCGGCCCTCGCGCTTCATGCGGCGCGCCATGCGAAGCGAGAGGCTAGTGAGCGCCATGACGTTGAGCCTGATCATCTTCTTCAACATCGCCTCGTCCATGTCGGACGCAGGACCGAAGGCACCGAAGCCCGCGTTGTTGATGAAGATCTCCGGCACGATCTGCCGATCCGAGAGCCAGCTCGAGATCTGGTCGACCGCACCCGCCGCCGTCAGGTCGAGCGCGAGCAGGTGGGTTTCGGTCCTCAGGTCGCGGCTCAGCACTTCAAGAGCGCGCATGTTGCGGGCGATGAGAAGAAGCCGGTAGCCCTTCTGGGCTGCGAGCTTCGCGAGCTCCCGGCCGATGCCGCTCGAGGCGCCTGTGATGACGGCGAGCGGCTGAATGTGGTCTGGCATCGATCTGACTCACTAGAATGCATGGATGCCGCAAGTGTACAACGGCTTGCGCCCCAACGCCCGCCCCTTCGAGGCGGTAAGACGCCAACACGGGATAGTCCCATACGGCAAACAACCTAGAGACATTGAGCCACCGCATGACAACCCCCATTGAGCGCCCGAACGGGACCGATTCCGGGAAAAATCTGCTTGCACAAATCCTTCTGCTTCTCACGGGCATGGCCGTGCACACGCTCGGCATCGCGCTCATCACGCGGGCAGATCTCGGCACCACGCCCATCAGCACGCTGCCGCTTACGCTCTCGGCCGTGATGGGCGTCACGCTCGGGACGTCCACCTTCATCATCAACATTGCGTTCTTCCTCTCGCAGATCGTGATGCTCGGCTCAAGGTTCGAGCGCCGCCAGTGGCTGCAGCTCCCATCGGTCCTTCTCTTCAGCGCGATGATCGACGCCTGGATGGCGGTTCTCTCCCGCGTCCCCGTCGAGGGTGCCGTTGCGTGCTGGAGCGCCTCGCTCCTGGCGAACGTCGTCATCGCGGCGGGCATTCTTCTGCAGCTTCGCTCGAGCCTCATCCTCCAGCCGATCGACGGCGCCGTGCTTGCCGCCTCGATCGTGACGGGACGTGCGTTCCCGACCATCAAGATCGCCAACGACGTGGGCTGCGTCATCGCGGCCGCCGCGGTCGGCCTCGTCTTTCTCGGAAATCTTTACGGAATCGGCGCGGGCACGCTCGTCTCCGCCTTTGCCGTGGGCTTGCTCATCAAGCGCGTGAAGCCCGTGCTCATGCCCGGAGAACAGCTCTGAGGACGTGTCCCTCCGGTCCCGCATGCCTCAAAGGATCCACGAAAAGACGGCCCGCCTCTCGAATGTGAGAAGCGGGCCGTTCTTCTTCAAGGGACGCCGGGATCCGTCTCAGCCCCTGCGCATCGGGATCATTTCGCCTTGGGCGACGGAACGATCACGAGTGCGGGACGGGTCTGTGCGGGATCGGGCAGGGGAGGCGTCACGGCGAGCGTACCGAACGTCCTTCTGAGTTCGGAGATCTCGCCGAAGCTTATCGCGCGCTGCGGACAGGCTTCGACGCAGATGGGCGCGCCGCCCTTTTCGAGACGATCGAGGCAGCCGTCGCACTTCATCATCTTGCGGGCCTTTTCATCGAGCTGAGGCGCACCGTAGGGGCAGGCCTGCGCGCACATGCCGGGTTCTCGCAGTGGTTGCAGGCGATCGAAACGTACCAGGCGCGGACGTCCTGATGCCAGGCGCCCGTCATGCGGTCCTGACGCCAGCTGCCCGAAGCTTCTTCGAGCACGCGGCGCAGATTGAGGCCGACGGGCAGATTGTGCGCGTCCTTGCATGCAACGGCGCAGGTCCTGCAGCCCGTGCAGCGCGAGACGTCGACGACGAAACCGTATTGCTTTGTCATGTTCTATCTCCTTTTGCTCAAGCCTTGACGACCTCGACGAGGTTGGTATGCTGCGGATTGCCCTTGGCGAGCGGGCTCGGGCGAAGCGACGTGAGCGTATTGATGTTGCCGCCAACGTCGACCCTTCGGCCGTCTTTCATCACGGGCCTGTACCACGCGCCCTGCGGGATCGAGACGACGCCCGGAATGATGCGCGGCGTCACCTTCGCCACAAGTTCGACCGCACCGCGGTCATTGAAGACGCGCACGCGGTCGCCCGAACGGATGCCGCGAGCATCTGCATCGAGCACGTTGATGAGCACCTCGTCGGGGAACTGCTCGCGAAGTGCGGGCAGGTTGTGGAAGGTCGAGTGAATGCGGCCGTGGCCGTGATAACCGTAGCATTGGAGCGGATACTTCTTCTGCAGTGCGTCGCCCGGCATCTCCCAGGTGCGCACGAACATCGGAATCGGCGAAATGACGTCGCCCTTGGGAAGCACCCAGTTCTTCGCGATGTTCGCAAGGCGCTCGGAGTAGATCTCGATCCTGCCCGACGGAGTTTTGAGAGGATTGGCCTTCGGGTCCTTGCGGAACGCCTCGAGCGCGATGCCCGCGTTGGGAAGATCATGGATGTGAGCGGGCCCCGTCTTCCAGAAGGTCGCGAAGTCGGGAAGCGACGGGATCTTGCGGCGCGTTTCGTTGTAGCACCATTCGATCCACTCGAGCTGGGTCTTTCCTTCGGTAAAGGCCTCTTCCTTGCCGAGATGCCTTGCGATGCCGCGGCAGATCTCCCAGGTCGGGCGCTGCTCCCACTGCGGTTCGACCGCCTTGTGAAGCGGCAGGATGGCGGCGGAGTCGCCGTTGGAGCCGCCTGAGGCCGTGACGTCGTCCGCTTCGGGTCCGAGCGTGTCCGGCAGGAGAATGTCGGCGTAGCGGGCCGACGGGGTCATCATGTTGTCGCAGACGACGATGAACTCGCACTTCGAGGTGTCGCGCAGGATTTCGTCCGTCCTGTTCGAATCGCTGTGCTGGTTGATGAGCGTGTTGCCGCCCGAATTGACGATCATCTTGATGTCGTGGCCGAGCGTCTTCACGCCGCGCAGGCCGTCGTGGACGTCATCCATCTCCCTGCCGCGCACGATGGCATCGGTCCAGAGGAAGCACGGAATCGTCGCCTTGACGGGATTGGTGCCGACGGGCAGATAGACTGCGGGCACGGCCGTGTTGCCTTCCTGCTGGCCGGTGCTCGTGCCGGGAAGGCCGACGTTGCCCGTGAGGATCGGAAGCATCGCAATGGCACGGCTCGTCTGTTCGCCGTTGGCCTGCCGCTGCGGGCCCCAGCCCTGTGAGAAGAAGACGGGCTTCGTCGTACCGATCTCCTCGGCGAGCCTCACGATCGTCTCGACGGGGACGCCCGTGATGCGGGAGGCCCATTCGGGCGTCTTCTCGATGCCGTCGGGCCCTCTGCCGAGAATGTGGCTCTTGTAGTCCGAGCCCTTGGGTGCGGAAGCGGGCAGGGTGCCTTCATCGTAGCCCACGCAATATTGGGCGAGGAACGCGTGGTCCACACGGTCGTGAACGATGAGCTCGTGGGCAATCGCCTCCACGAGCGCCGCGTCGGTGCCGGGACGGATCGGGATCCATTCGTCGGCATGCGCGACGGCCGTGTCGCTGTAGATCGGATCGATCACGATCATCTTCGGCTTCCTGCCGCCCTCGGCTTCGCGCGTGCAGGTCATCTGCCAGGACTTTCCGTGTCCGGAGCCGCGCGTGACGGCGGGATTGTGGCCGAAGGTCACGTAGAGCTTCGCATTGGCGATTTCCGAGATGTCAGAGGACGGGCTCGCGCCGTAGGTCATCGGGAAGGCGGCCGAGATCTGAGCAGTCGAATAGGAACCGTAATACTTCAGATAACCGCCGCAGAGATTGAGCAGGCGCCACCAGGCTCGGCGGGAGTTGACGAGCGACTGCTAGCCCGAGCAGTACTGCCAATAGAGCGATTCGTTGCCATACTTCTCGACGGTCTCGCGAAGCTTGTCGGCGACGGTCTTGAGGGCCTCGTCCCAGGAGATGCGCTCGAATCGGCCTTCGCCGCGCTCGCCCACGCGCTTCATAGAAATGCCGCAAGGAAACATCTGACTTC
>NZ_KQ968540.1:0-2903 GCF_001578585.1 Sutterella sp. KLE1602 | reverse complement strand
ACCCGTTAGAACGTGCCCATGCCGAGCACACAAGCGAAAGGCCCGTAGGTTGAACTGCGGGCCTTTCGCTTTTCGAATGCTGGACCTGAAGCTATCGCCGCTCGACTAGGAACATGGCGACGGCCGCCATGATCAACATGCTCACTGTCGGCACCAGACTCACCACAATCGGCGACCAGGTGTTGAGTACGCCCAGATACGAGAAGAGGTTGTTGAGCGCGTAAAAGACAATGCCGATCATGACGCCGACGAACATCTTGATCGCCAGACCGCCGGAGCGTGCATTCATGTAGGCGAACGGCATCGACAGCGCGATCATCACGAGCGTGGCGAGCGGATAAAAGGCCTTGTTCCAGAACGCAACCTCGTAATGCTCGGACTGCTGGTTGTTCTTCTTCAGATGGCTCACGTAGCGGTCGAGGTCTCGCATGGACATCGTATCGGGCTTCACGGTCATGACACTGAGAGTGTCGGGACCCAGGGAGGAGTGAAGAAGAAGCTCGTCCGCCTTCGTCATTTCAATGCGGGATTCAAGCGGCTTGTTGTCCGCAGCATCGAAGACGGGATAGTCATAACGTACGACGTCCTTCAGGAGCCAGCCCTTGCCGGGCTCAAAGTGAGCCGACTCGGATTCGATGAAGACACGGATGCGGCCCTGCTCGTCGAATTCAAACAGACGCCAGCCTCCCGTCTCGGCCGAATCGGTCGCATTGAGATACTTCACGTTGATGTAACGGTCAATCTCAAGACCGCGCTCGCCCGTCGTCACGTCGCGCACCCAGACGCCCGAGGAATATCCGCGGGCGGTTCGGGTGGTCTGATTGTTCGAAATGGACTTCACCTCGGCCGCATAACGCGAGGCCGCCGGCGCGATGAACTCGCCGAAGGTGTAGGTAATGCCCACGAGGATGATGCCGGGAAGCATCAGGGAAAGAGCGAGCGTCACGGGCGACATGCCTGCGACGCGCAGACAGGTGAACTCGCTTGTCGCAGCCCAGCGGGACATCGTATAGACGGAGGCCAGCAGCGCAGCGAGCGGCATCACTTCGTAGATGCGGGCGGGCAGTGTGAAGGCCGTAAGCGTGAACGCCTGCATGATCGTGCGGCCGTCAGCCACGTCGTCGAGCTGGCCGACCAGATCAAAGAAGGCAAAGAGCGCAACCAGTGCGATCAGCACGAAGCCCGACGAGAAGAGAATTTCCTTGGCCAGCTGGCGGGTAATAACGCGCATCTTAGTTCTCCTTCGAAGAAATCAGGCGACGACGCCAATACCAGGGGCTGCACCAGACGGGAAGCCATCTCATCATGTAGACGCGACGAATGAAAAAGAGCGCGCAGAGCATGGCGACGAACCCGTGCAGCAGGAAAAGACCGGTCATGTAGCCGAACTTGCCCTGCTCAATCCAAGTCTGCACGACCGAAATGGCATTGAGGTAAAGAATGAACACCAGAGCGGCAATAATGATGTTGAGGCTGCGGCCTGCGCGGGGATTCGACGCAGAGAGAGGAATCGCAAACAGCGCAAGCAGGAAGGCGGCCGCAGGCCAGGAGAAGCGCCAGAAGATCTGGGCCTGTTGGTCGGGCGTCATGCCTGCAAAGAGCACTGTCATCGGCTGAGCCGAGACCTTGCCGGACTCGAGCCTCTTGTCAACCTTGATGTCAAGACGTACAGCGTACTCGTCGAACTCGACCACGCGAGTGACGGGGGTATCAAGCGCCGTTTCATGACGGCGGCCGTTGTGAAGAACGATGTAGCGGTCGCCTTCCGAATTGATTTCGACCGTACCGCGCTCGGCAGTCACCGTCGACTCGCCCTTGCTGGTTCGTTCAGCCATGAAGATGCGGCCCACTTCGTTGGGCGACTCCCCCTGGGACTCGATGAAGAAGACACGCTTGCCGCCCATCGTCTCGATGAATCGGCCTGGTGCAAGACGGTTGACTTCATCACGCTGAGCGAATTCATTGCGGGTGATTTCGGTCTGGGAGCGGGCCCACGGAGAAATGACGATGGAGAGCACGCCCACGGCCACGACAAAGGGCAGGGCGAAGCGCAGGACGGGAGGAACCCATGAAAAGAGGGAGCGGCCGCCGGAAGAGAACCACACGACCATTTCATTGTCCTGCCACCAGCGCATCATCGTCATCAGGACGGCGATGAAGAGTGAGAGCGTCAGAAGCGGAGGCAGGTTCGTCAGCGCGTTGTAGAGCACCATCTGCAGCACGGTTCCGTTGTCGATGCGACCACCGGCCGCAAGACTGAGAATGCGGACCATACCGACTGCCAGAACAATGGTGAACAGAACGGTGAAGACACCGCCGGCACTGTTGGCCAGTTCAGAAACCATGGAACGCTTAAAGATCATGGAGCAGAGATTCCGCGCAAATGTAGGTTGGGCCGACAGGAGAACGCTGCCGCCGGGACGGCACGCGGACTTCGTCAAAATATTGATTTTAGACGAATTGAAGTCGTTCGACCGAATACGCTTCAAGCAGCCAGGCTGCGCAAAGCCGTTCAAACACGAGTTTTCCACACTTAGGCCCCAGCCTGTGGACAACTATTGACAAAACGCTCCCGCGTTTACATATTTTCCATTGACAACAACAACTTAAGCGAGAAACTAGAGGATGTGCCGAAGGTTTAAAACTGTGGAAAACTTTTCGGAGAGGTCACGGTTTTGTGGATAACTGCAAATTATCCATATATTTCAACCCATTAAAAAACAGGAGCCTGAAAACGCCTGCAAACTGGTGGCGGCGAGAGCTGGCAAAAGTCACGTGTGCATAACTTATCCACACCCTCTTCATTGTGGATATTATTGGAAACTCCTTGAATTTCATATAGATGGAACAGAGGCGAACAATATACTGAAAAGCAAAAACCCCGATCTCTTTCGAAACCGGGG
>NZ_KQ968539.1:0-2766 GCF_001578585.1 Sutterella sp. KLE1602 | reverse complement strand
GAAACCCTCCCACTTCAGTGGTGAGGTTGTTTAGCAGAGCCGAGCCATGACAGAAAAAGATGCCGCCGGCGGGATCGTCCTCGCCGAGGACGCCGCGCCGAAGACCGCCTTCGATCCGCATCAGGAGATCAGGACCCTTCCGAACCTGCCCGGATGCTACCGCTACTTCGACACAGCGGGCGCATGCCTCTACGTCGGCAAGGCGCGCGACCTCAAGAAGCGCGTCTCGTCCTACTTCCGCAATCCCGCGGGGCTCTCCCCGCGCATCGCGATCATGGTGAGCCAGATCGCCAGACTCGAGACCACCGTCACGCGCAGCGAGGCGGAGGCCCTTCTTCTTGAGAACAACCTCATCAAGACGCTGAGCCCGAAGTACAACATCCTCTTCAGGGACGACAAGAGTTATCCCTATCTGAGGCTCGGTCCCGAGGCGTTTCCGCGGCTCTCCTACTATCGCGGCGGCGTCGACCGCAAGTCCCGCTTCTTCGGGCCCTATCCCAACGGGACGGCCGTGCGCGAGGCGATCCAGATCATGCAGAAGGTCTTCGGCCTGAGGACCTGCGAGAACTCCGTCTTCTCGAACCGTGACCGCGCGTGCCTGCTCGGCCAGATCGGCCGCTGCTCGGCGCCCTGCGTGGGCGCCGTCACGAAGGATGACTACGCGAAGGACATCGAGCGCGCCGCCGCCTTTCTCGAGGGGCGCACGCGCGACATCGTCGAGGATTATGAAAGACGCATGTGGGAGGCATCCGAGGCCTGGGCCTTCGAGAAGGCCGCCTTCTACAGGGACCGCATCGCGGCGCTCACGACCGTGCAGCATCAGCAGGCGATCGAGACGACGGGCGGCGACACAGACGCGGACGTCGTGGCGGTCGCCGTTTCGGGCGCCGTCGCCTGCGTCAACCTCGCGATGGTCAGGGGCGGGCGCCATCTCGGCGACCGTCCGTGCTTCCCGAAGCTCGGCGTCAGGAGCGAGTCGCTCATGCCCTCGAAGGCCGAGATCATGACGGCCTTCGTGCGCCAGCACTACGGCGACGGGATGCCGGTGCCCAACGTCATCATCCTCGACGGCGCCGTCATGTCCGACGAGGAGCGCCACGAGACGGTCGAGGCCGTCGCCGAGGCGATGTCGGCCGCGGCCGGAAGGCGCGTCACGGTGGTGGCGGAGCCGCGCGAGACGCGCAGGCGCTGGCTCGAGATGTGCGCGAAGGGTGCCGAGATCGCGCTTGCGCGCCACCTTCAGGAGGAAGGCAGCCAGCTCGCAAGACTCAGGGAGCTCATCGACATCCTCGGGTTCGAGCCCGACGACGGCGATCCGATGAACTTCCGCGTCGAGTGCTTCGACATCTCGCACACGGCGGGCGAGGCCACGCAGGCCTCCTGCGTCGTCTTCTCCGAGGGCCGCATGCAGTCCGCCCTCTACAGGCGCTTCAACATCACGGGCATCGAGCCAGGTGACGACTACGCGGCCATGCGCCAGGTGCTCGAGCGCCGCTACAGGCCCGTGACGCGCGGCGAGGCCGTGCTGCCGAGCGTCGTGCTCGTCGACGGCGGCAAGGGGCAGGTCGAGATGGCCAGACAGGTCTTCACTGAGCTCGGACTCGATCTTTCCGTCATCGTCGGCGTCGCCAAGGGCGAGGGCCGCAAGGTGGGTCTCGAGACCCTGATCTTCCCCGAGATCGACGGCGTGCGCCGCGAGCCGCTCGTGCTCGGCACCATGAGCCGCGCGCTCATGCTCATCGCCGAGATCCGCGACGAGGCCCACCGCTTCGCCATCACGGGCATGCGCGCCAAGCGCGCGAAGACCCGTCAGTCGAGCCGGCTCGAGGATCTCGAGGGGATCGGACCCAAGCGCCGCGCGAAGCTTCTCACGCATTTTGGCGGCATGAAGCAGCTTTCGAACGCCTCGGCCGAAGATATTGCGCGAGTCGACGGCATTTCCGCCGCGCTCGCGGCTAAAATCTATGCTCAGCTCCACGGGAGCCAGTAAAAAAGCGACAAGGACCCGCACATGCCCAAACTCAAGCCCCCATTCAAGCTCAACGTCCCGATGCTCCTCACCTGGATGCGCATCGCGATGATTCCGCTCGTCATCGGCATCTTCTATCTTCCCGAAACGTGGATGACGATGGGGACGAAGAACGCGACCGCCATGCTGATGTTCGTCATCGCCGCCATCACCGACGCGCTTGACGGCTTCCTCGCCCGCCGCTATCAGGGCTGGGCCACGCCCATGGGCGCCTTCCTCGATCCCGTCGCCGACAAGCTCCTCGTGAGCGCCGCGCTCGTCGCCCTCGTGGGCCTCGACCGATGCGACATGCTCGTCGCCCTCGTCATCATCGGCCGCGAGATCACGGTCTCCGCCCTGCGCGAGTGGATGGCCAAGGTCGGCGCCTCGGGCGCCGTCAAGGTCAACTGGTTCGGCAAGATCAAGACCATTGCCCAGATGACCGCCATCCCGATGCTCCTCTGGTGGGATCCCGTCGTCGTTAGCACGAGCCTCCTGAGCGGCGAGCTCAACATCGCCTTCCTCGGTCGCGTCCTCATCATCGTCGCCGCCGTGCTCACCATCTATTCGATGTACGTCTACCTCATGGCCGCCCGCAAGGCTCTCACGGCTCCCGCGTCCGACGCACTCTGAGAACGACTCCCGAGACGAACCCGGAAGCGAATCCGGAAATCAAAAAAACGCCGCGGTCCGCGGCGTTTTTCATGGTGCGCCCCGCATGGGCGATCTCTACAGGGTGAAAGTCCCGAAGGCAGGGT
>NZ_KQ968538.1:0-32640 GCF_001578585.1 Sutterella sp. KLE1602 | reverse complement strand
CAGGAAGCGCCTTCTCAGGCACTTCAACAGTGCCGTTTTCCCGTGACGGGGAGGCGACTTGATGCAGACGGCAAAAGAAACGGCGGACTCCCGAGTGGGAGCCCGCCGTTGTTACTGGTGGGTCCCGCCTCCTTGCGAGAGGAGACGGGGGAGAGAGGCTTTAGAACGTGTAGAGGACGTTTACGCTGCCGGTGCCGCCGCGGCGGTCGCCGGCATAGCCCTTGAGGCCCACGCCGATGGTCCAGGGACCGTTGGCTTCGGGTTTCATGGTGAAGCCGAGGTCGACGATGGCGCTGTCGCCCTTGAGGCTCGGCGCATCAAGCGCGGCGGTGGCGCCCGCGAACTTCAGCTCGCCCTCGGCCTCGCCGTCGAAGACGTGCTCGTATGCGAGGCCGGCGTACCAGTCGAAGGTCTGGAAGGCGCCTTCAAGACGAGCGCCGAGGCGGACCGCATGGGTCGTCGTGTCGTCCATGGAGAAGCGTTCCTTCGCATCGCTTTCGAGCGTGACGTCGTCGCCCTCGACATAGGAGAGGAGGTAGCGGCCGTAGGCGTCGAACTTGACGTCGGGCGTCAAGTCAAAGACGTAGCCCGCGCCGATGTGAGCCGTCGCATAGAGGCCGTCGGCGTCGTACTTCGCGGTGCCCGTGCCGTAGGAGCCGTCGAATTCGGTCGAGATCTGGCCGAGGCGGACGGCGCCGTCGAGGTAGAAGGGCGACTGGAAGTCATAGCGCATCGCGGCGCCCACGCCGTAGTAGTCGTGGTCGGCGTCGGCTTCGGTGGAGGCGACGTGCGATTCGGACGAGGCCCAGCCGGCTTCAACGAAGCCTGCGAGCGTCAGGTTGTTGATGCGGCCGGCCGTACCGACCGCAAGCGAGAAGCCCTCGACGTCAACATGCGAGCCCGTTTCGTAGCGGTTGTAGCCGCCGGCCATCGCGCCGAAGGCCGTGAACGAGCCTTCCTTCGCGGCGGCGCGGATCGAGCGCATGCCTTCGTCGGCGACGAATTCGGCACCCTGCGTCACGAAGGCGACGGAGCCGAGCTGGGCTTCGGCGAGCGTCTTCGAGCTCTCGGAGAGCTTCACGGAAGAGGCGCCGATCGTCTGGGCCGTGTCGCCCGTGCCGATCACGATGCCGGCATCGGTGAGGAGCAGGTCGGTGCTGTCGATGGCATCCTTGCCGAGGTCGTAGACCACGTCGCCAAAGGCGTTCTCGAGGGTCACCGTGGTTTCGGCGGCCGTCTTGTACTTGCCGTCAACGAGGAGCGTGCCCGAAGCGACGTTCCTGGCGACGATGTCCTTGTCGCCGGACATGTCGAACGAGGCGCCTTCCTTCGTGAGCGTCAGGATCGCCTCGCCGGCGGGCGTGCCGGTGCCGTCGAAGACGATTTCAGAGGCCTTGCCGCCCGTGATCGCGCCGACGGTGTTGCTGCCTACAAGATAAAGAGACGTTTCCGTGTCCTGCTTGGCCGAAATCTGGAGCGTGCCCATCTTGGAGTTGATGAGGTTGATCGTGCGCTGGGTCTTGTTCGCCTCAGCATCACCCGCGCCCGTGTCGGCTTCGGCGAGGCGCATGAGCGCTGCGTTAACGGAGGGCTCGAAGGATTCGGTCGAAACGATGCCGGTGACATCGGCACCGTCAAGCGTGATGACAGAGTTTTCGACCGTGACGTTGCTCTGTGCGTCGGCCTTGTTGCCGCCGCCGTAGACGTTGCCGAAGATCTTCGAGTTGGCGATCGTCACCTCGGAGGTCTTGACCGTAGAGGTTGCGCCCAATGCGGCGTAGCCGCCGGCGAAGACGTTGACTTGAGAGTCCGCAGCACCGAGCGTGGCGTCGGCGATCGTGAGACGGGTGCTGTTGACGGAGGCAGCAGTCTTGGCGCCATGGGCAAAGCCGCCGGTGTAGATGTCGCCGGAGAGCTTGACGCCCTTGCCTGCGATCGTCATGTCGACGTTTTCAACGGTGGCTTCCACCTTGTTGGTGGTTACCGTACTCTTGGAATATGCCACGCCGCCCCCCACGACGGAGGCCGGAATCCCGAAGTCGTCAAGACCGCTGTTGTGATCCATGGTGTTGATCGTGCCGCCAGTAATATTGGCTGCTACATTTTCAACGTGGGTCGTCACAACGGCGTCGGTAAGTGCGGCGCTGGTGTACAAGTAGCTCAGACCGCCGCCCACGACGCCTTTGAGCGTGCCGCCCGTGACGTTCACGCGGGCCGTGCCCTTGACGTCGGCGGAGACGTCGCGCTTGGTGGATACGTCTTTACCCTGGCCCGCCTTGGCGGAGCCGCCGCCGAGCACTGCGGCTTCATAGGTGCCGCCCGTGATGGTGAGCGAGGTGTCGCCGAGAACGTGGCTCGAGAGGCTGCCCGTGTAGTCGTTGGACTTGCCGCCGGCGATGACGTTGGACTTGAAGGTGCCGGCCTTGAGGATGAGATTCGTGCTGCCGACCGTGGCGGAAACGAAGCTGTCTTTGTCAGTGTCCTGGACGGTCTGGCGCAGATACGTGCCGCCGATGACTTCGTCCATCACCGTGACGTTGGCGGCGTCAACGAGGATGTTGGTTGCGCCCTTGATTTCGGAGGCCGTGTATTCCTTGCTCGAAGCTGCGGCGTTGCCCATCTTGTTTTCAGCAACGTAGCTGCCGCCGACGATGCCCTTGCCGAGCGTGATTGTGCCTTCACCCGTCACGGTGACGGAGGTGTTGCCTTCAATCTCGGACTTGCCGCGGTTGGCGAGGTAGTCGCCGCCAATGAGAATGCTATTGTTCCCGAGGGTGACGGTCTTGTTCTTGGCTGCATTGATCGTAACGGCGGCGGATTGAGCCGTGGAGGAAGTTCCCTGTCCCGTGACGCCGCTGCCGGCCACGACATGGCCGTTGTACGTGCCGCCATTGATCTGCAGGGAGGAGTTGCCGGTCGTGAGCTTGAGCTGCATGTCGGGCGTATCCACGTGAGTATAGTTTTCGGCGAAGCTGCCGCCGTAGACGGAGCCCTTGACGGTTCCGCCGTTGATGGTGACGGAGGTGTCGCCGACAGTGGAGTTCGTTTGGGAGACCATGCCGGCGCTGGGACTTGAGGCCTTGATGTAGTTTCCGCCTACCACGGCGCCCTTGGACGGGTCGGCTGCGTACTCAATGAACACGTCTTCAATAACGAGCGTCGTGTTTCCGTTGACGATGGAGCCTTTGCCCAAATTGTTCGCCTTGCTGCCGGCGACGATGTATTCAGTCTTGACGGCCTTGACGGTCAGCTTCGTGTCGCCGATGGTGGCTTCATGCGTCTTGTCGGCGAGGCCCGTGGGCTGCTTGATGTAGTTCCCGCCCACGATTTCATCGACCTGTTTTTCGTTGGTGAGATCAACGGTCAGGTCGCTCGTGGAACCTGCATGATTGAGATCGGTCTCAGCGGTAACCAAATCCGTGTAATGCCACCAACCGCCGATGAGCTGGCTCTTATCCGTGACGTTTTGAGTCTGAGTGTTGACGGTGAGGGCGGAACCTTCACCGGCGATGCCAGTCTTGCCGTCCTGTTCATGGGTCGCCGCTGCGGCTGTCCCTGCAGCGAAAAGCGCGCCGACACAGCACGCGATTACAGTCTTTTGCATGTTTCCTCCGAGAATTTTTGTTGAAAGAAATTGGAAGAGTTGTTTCAACGATAGAAAATCTTTGGAAGGGGGGGGTAGGGAAAACCCGTATCCACATTAAAATGGCAACAAAATTGGGGAAACAGTTGGGCTTCTGAGGTATTTTTACAACACATCGGCTTGAGAAAGCCGTTCGGGTTGCTCCCGTCACGAGAAAGTCGCCTGATTGGGAGGAAGTGGGAGGACCTATGAAAAGACGTTCTGCGCGGCTTGTACTGGCGAGGACGGAAGTGGAGGCTGGAGGACTTGAGAAATCCGAAACGACATCATCATGTCGAGAAGCTGCGGTTGGTCTTCGGCTACTTTTCGAGCGTCGTCAGCGCGGGAATTCAGGTCCGGCTGGTAGGCTTGAACGATGATGCATGGGCGGAAATCATGAAAAGGCGCGTGCTTCCGATGGCCTGCTGCTTTCTCAGCAGTGCGAAACATCTGTTTCGTCCTACTGAAAGGGAAAGCGTCTGTGCAACAGAGTCTATAGGTTGGCAGGCGAGACTTTCGCGAGGTCAGAGGCATGAAGGAAAAAAGGCGGGAAGGGGTGCAGACCCGTTCGCCGCCTTTTGATGGCCGTAGAAAAAAATGCCCAGTGTTAATGACCTGAGTTGGTCAGCCAGAACGAATTGTTTTCCCAATCCTCAGGGAAACCCATGATACTTTGCTCTTCTTTGTTCAAAGTATCTTTAACGAGGGAAGCAACTCTGAAAGGCCATGTACTGGAGTGGTTCAAAAAAAGCATTAAGTGCGCTAAGACGACGATGTAGTTGAACATTCTCGGGTCCGCCTCATTGCCGCCACTAACATCTACTGTTGCTTTAAGGGGTACCTGAAGGTTTTTGTTTATGTAGGGAAGTTTCGTGGAGAATCTTCTGTCCCAGAGGCGGCCATGGTGAGCACAGAGATTTCTGACGGTCGTTAGAGCTCTCGCTGTACCTTCAAGTACTTGAATGTTAGGTAGTCCGACAGCCTTTGCTACTTTTAATTTAACCTGAGTGGACTTTGTGTTTTTGATCCACCTGAACAACTCTCCGAAACTCATCACGGAAATGATGATCCATATCGGAGGTAGAAAGGGGGTCTCGTAATGATTTAAATAGTGACTAATCTCTTCCGAATTGCGCTGAGAGCGCTTTGTTTCCTTCATGAGGTTGACAAAGCTTTCGAAATATTCATCTCTGTCCGTGAAGGGGTCGACTTCCATGTGAGGATGGGGCCCGTATGTTTCTGACATCGCGTGCGCCCATACGGTCCTTGCAGCAACTTCAAACCGCTCGAGTGCCTCCATCATTAGGGTTCGAAGTTTTTGATCAAAAACGTAAACCCGAATGATGTCGTCGAAGCGAGTGCCTTCTTTGAATTGGTGTGTCCTTTTCCCGTCTACCGGAGGAAACTCAAAGCGATAGCAATATGAGCTAATTCGGTAGTATCCTGCAATGGATAAAAAGTGTTCCGCACGCTGTTCATCATCAATAATTAAGCCTCTCTCTCTGAGGCGCTGGACTTGCTCTTTTAACGTAGCGTGCGGTTTGGAGTAAATCATGTCAAGCCTAGAAAAAGGAAACCCCGCGGAGTGAGCATTTTCGTTCTCTTGCGAGATTGAAACTAAGCTTGCGGGGTGTTGTTAGGATGAGATAGTAGCAGAAATAACGGTGTGTGTCTACCTCAAAAGCGCTTTTCGACAGTGCCTGTGTTGAGGAGCAACAGTGCTTCATGCCTGTCGATCCCTTCAGTCTTCCTCCTCGTCCTCTTCGCGTGCCTGCGCAGCAAGCTCCGCCTTGGCGTCCTCGGCGATCTCCATCACCTTTTCACCGACGAGGTCGAACGCCTCGAGGTTGCCGTTCATCATGCGAATGATGCGGTAGGTCGAGATGAAGAAGGTTATGAGGATGAAGCCCGTCATGCCCGCATTGAGGCTCAGCCATTCACCGGACATGTAGCCCGTGACGACCCAGATGAGCATCAGGAGCGGTCCTTTGTCACGAAGAAGGTCGGCAGGAATGCCCGAGGCCGTGGTGGCGCCCGCATCACGAAAGAGGCCTTCTACAAGGACTGCGCCAAGGTGCCGGTCATCGAACTTCATGACGTGTACTTCGATTTTGACAAGTCGACGCTTCGTCGGGAAGGCAAGGCCGCTCTGGACAAGGCCCTGACAGTCATCAAAGCCAACCATGGAGAGGATCGCGTGACCGTGGTGGGATGGACGGACAGCATGGGAACCGATGCCTACAACCTGAGGCTCTCCCTGCGCCGCGCCGAAGCCGTCAAGGCCTATCTGGCGGAGAAGGGCATTGCATTGGACAAACTGGCCTCAGAGGGTAGGGGTGAGTCGTTCAAGTACAACAACGGCACTGAGGAAGGTCGTCAACAAAACCGGCGCATCGAGTTGCACTTCGAGCAGTAATTCGGTTTGAATGCAATGTTGAAAGAGGGGAGCTCGCTCGGAGTTCCCCTCTTTTAATGATGTACGGTCGCGTGCTCGATGCCGACTATACGACGTCCATGGGCGTTGCCGTCGAGCATGAGGCCGTCGATACGCTCATCGGTAGAGTCGGTTTCGTGCTTGGTCTGAAGTGCCCGAACAATCGCGGCAACACCTATGTTCGCGCTTCGATCCTCCATGACTGGCAGGGTGACGCCGAGTCGACGTTCACGAAGGGCGGTCAGACGAAGCACATCTCCGAAGAGCTCGGTGACACCTGGCTTGAATACGGTGTCGGCGCGAACTTCAATGCCACGAAGAACCTGCATCTCTATGCAGACCTTGAAGCCACCGAAGGGGCCAAGGTCGAGACGTCGTACAGGTTCAATTTGGGCGCACGCTGGTCGTTCTGAGGGTTATTGACCTTCGGGGCGCCTGATGAATAAAGGCAGGAGCAGTCCGAGACCTGATTTCTGCCTTGCAGTCGCCGCGCGAGACGGATTTCCCTGTCGGCGCGGCGCTTTTGTTTTCGGGGATGCTTCAGTTGTCCTGATACGCCTCCTCGCGTGTCTTTTCAGCGAGTCCGCTTTGGCATCTCCATCACCTTAACGCTCCCTTGGGAGAGGAAATGGAATTGGCTTTCTGTAAGCGAAATTCGGGTTAGCCCCGTCTTGCATGGGAGAAAGGTTGTGTGATAAAAAACTCGAATCGCATTGTCTTTCGTTTGACACCATGAAGACGAAATCCGCAGCGCGAAGCATTCGGCGACCGCCTTTGGGATGAGCCCGTCAAGTACTGCTCATGTCCGGAGAACGTTCGCCTGAACGACCAATTTGCCGCTTATTGCCGGGAGGGAGCATGACGCTACTCGAAAAATGCCAGAAATGGCACGAAGCCGGACAGTTTCCCAAAATCATCGAGGCGCTTGAAGCGCTCGGAGAAGACGGACGAACGCCGGAACTTGCAAGCGAGCTGGCTCGCGCCTACAACAACGAGGCGGATCCGAACACGAGCGAGGGTCGCCTCATGCTTCACCGGGCGATTGAGCTTCTTGAGCCGCACGAGGAGGCACTTGGCGCAACCTATCTGTGGAACTTCCGCCTGGGCTATGCCTACTACTATCTCGACCAGGAAGGGCGCGCGCTTTCACGGTTCCGACGGGCGCACGAAGCCAAACCCGAGGACGAGGATGCCAAAGAATTCATGGAGGACTGTCTCAAGCGCGTGACGTTGCCGTTCTTCCGGGTTCCCTTCAGGGAGCGCACGCAGAAGGCCTGGACGGCCTTCGAAGGCGAGGAGGCGGAGATCCGCGCCATGATGGATGCTGACAAGACGCATGAGAGAGGCGAAGAGATCGTCGATCGCATCGAGCGCATTCTCCGGCTTGCGTTTGAGGACGTTTCGTTCGAGGTCGGCTTCAATGGCGTCAAGCATGAGCTCATTCTGACGCCTGAAGGCAACCGGATGAAGCTCTTCGAGCTCGTCTACTTCCGAAGCCATGCGCCCGCATCCGTCCTGAGGCACTGGGAGATCACGCTTGGTCGTCGTGGGACGTCGGGCAATGAGCTCCATGCCGGCGGCGTCAGGATCGGCGGTGAAGACGTGCAGGCCTGGCTTGAGCCCGACGACGATGCGTTCAAGCTCTCCGTCTTCTGCGCCAGGCTTGCGGATCTGAAGGCAAAGGAGGAGGGACGTGCCTGGTGGATGCTCACGACGCTCACCGACCAGCTGCTCGGCGAAATTCCGCACATGCGCTGGATCAACGACTTCGAGCTCCTTGATGCGCCCAGGGCGGTGCCGGGTTTTCTTCTGAGCGATCTGCCGGACAAACTGCGGGAGCTCGGCAAGGACCTGGCGCTCGACGCCGAGACGCTGCTTGAGAACAGTTATGTCGGCTACACGCGCGAGCCTGATCCGGACCCCGACGCCGACTGGCGTCTTGACGTCATCGCCGGTTCCACGGCCTGCCCGCCTCTCATCAATGGCTATATGAGTGCGGACGATGAGACGATGGATGCACTTCATTCCGATGGCGTGACGGCGGGATTCATCGCCTTTTCGCTCGATGGCTTTACGGGCGAGAATCGGACGCAGAGGATCTTTGCTTTCCGTGAGGCGCTGGAGGCGAAGCTCGAAAAGGCGTGCGGACCCGATGTCGTCAGGATGGTCGGCGGCGCTACCGGCGTGCATTTCGGCTATGTCGACTTCATGGCCTGGGATCTGCAGCCCGTGTTGTTCGAAGCCCGGGCGTTTCTTGAGGCATCGGACGTGCCGGCGGCGAGCTTTCACGTCTTTCGCCGCGAAGTGGGATCCGTTCCGCTCAAGTCTCCCGACGATCGGGCGGATGCCGGCGAGGATGACGATGATGAACCGCTCGACTATCGTCCCGAGATGGCGGAAGCCTTCCATGCCCGGATTCAAATATGCTCTGGTGCGTGCGCTCGAGAACTATGCGGTTCTCGGCGACGGGCAGTACGGCTGTCCGCGTGACAAGGCTCGGGAAGCCCTGAGGCGCGCCATCGGCGTACTGGAATCGGTCCGCGAGGAAGGCCTCGACAGGGCGGAGTGGCACATGCGCATGGCCTACGGCTACCAGTACCTGACGGGAGAGGAGGAAAAGGCCATTCCTTATGCCAGAACCTGGGCTCAGCTCGATCCTGAGGATGAGGATGCGCCGTGCGTCATCCGCGAATGTGAAAAAGCGGTTGAGGCCCGTTGTAAGAACGACGGGAAGCCCGTTGACAGAAAGGGCGTCTTCCTCGGCTTCGTGCTGCTTGAGAAGGCGCATTGGGACAAGGGCAGGCTGATCGCCGATCTGAAGGCCGAATGGGACATCGACGTTCCCGAGGAGGACAAGGACGACAGGAAGGACAACGGGGATTCGCTGGTGTTCGAGGCGGGCGACATGATCGCCGCAGTGAGCCTGATGCACGGCCCGGTGCCGGGGGGAGAGGCGGAGGACAATGCCGAAAACAACTACATGTGGCCCGATGCCGTCAAAGCCGCACAAAGCCATGCCGCCCACATCATGGTAACCGTGCTGGGAAAGGAGACGGACGTACGTCTGCGCGGGCAGTTCTTCGTGAAGCTCGCTGCCGCCTGCTGTCGTCAACCGGGTGTCCTCGGCGTATACACGTCGGGCGTTGTCTTTGAGCCGTCGTTTTATGCCGACATGGCGGGCGTCATGAAGGAAGGCGAACTCCCGCTCAACAACTGGATTTGGTTCGGGCTCCATCGAAGAGAAGGCGGCGTCTGCGGGTATACCTACGGCATGGACGTCTTCGGCAAGGAGGAGCTGGAGGTGCTCGATGCGGATGCCGATCCGCTGGCGGTCAGGGAATTTCTTGTCAGTCTGGTGGGCTATGTGATCGGTTCGGACGTCACTCTCAATGATGGCGAGACGATCGGCTTTTCCCAAGGCGACAGGCATCGCATCACCCGCAGTCCGGGCGTGGCGCTTCCGGACCAACCGACGCTCAAGGTGTCCTTCGAGCAGAATGAGATTCTGCTCGACGAGGCCGCTCCTCATCTGGAGAGCATTCGTGAGAAGTGTCTCCCTGTCGACGAACTCAATGCCTTCAGTCATCTGGCGATTTATCTGCGCTGGTGCATCGAGCACGACCTCATGAGCGAGTCATTCTGCAGACGATGGCCCGATATTGTTGAGGCCGTGAGGACGAATCCGGCCGAGGCGTGCCTGCGCGAATGGCTCCGAGACAAGCTCAAGGGCGAACTGCATGCTTCAATCTTCAACGAGCGCGGCGCGGACTTTGCCTGCTACTACGGTGCCCTTCACGAGTACACGCCGCACTATACGATGGATGTCGACATCCATGCCGTTTCCAGAATAGGCGTGGAGAGGAACTTTTCGGATGAGATTCAGGACGAAGCGTATCTGTTCCTTCCGTTTGATGAAGACTATTATCGAGAAATGGCCCGGATCATCGAGCGGCGGTACGAGAATTGGGCCGGACAGCGCTTTGACGACTCGACGCTTGCGCCTTCCGAAACGGCCGAGGCGCTGATGGCGTATCTCGACTGCGAGTGCACCTATTTCCCGTCGATGGCGGACGATGATCCGATCATGTGCGCTTTCGAGTATGCCGGGAAAAATGCAGCGCACGAAGGATTCGTTCCCATGCTCATTGCAGTCGACGAAACACTCTGGGAATGCCTCATGCTCAATTCCGATCCGGCTCATGAGGGAGATGACGATCATGCCTTTGATCCGGATGCGGTAGCCGCCTACCGGCAATCGCAGCTCGCCGCACCCCTGCCCGACGGCAGGATGGTTCTGGAGGACGGCATGGCAGAGCGCCGCGCAGAAGCGGAGGACGATTCCAAGGATTGGGACACGGAAGTCGTCGGCCGCATGGAGGGCGGCTTCAACAACCATCGGTTCTCCGGATATTGGAACAGCGAGACGGACATGACGCATCCGGTCATCCTCGCGAGAATTCCGGTCCGGCATCCTTGGGAGGTGTTTGCCCATCTGCCGTTCGGCAACTGGAATGACTGTCCGGATACGCCGCAGCTCATGGCGGTCGCCAGGTACTGGTTCGAAAAATTCGGTGCCGTGCCCGCCGTCATGACTCATGACGAGCTCGACTTCGCGCTTCCGAAACCGATCGGGCGGGAGCTTGCCGTGCAGACTGCACTTGAGCAGTATGCGTTCTGTCCCGACATGGATCAGAATCATGAGTCCGTCGGGGCACTCGCGGATACGCTCCGGCAGTCCAAAATCTGGTATTTCTGGTGGGATTAGCTGTATATCTGCGGACAAAGGAGGGCGCGTCATGAAGGTCCGGCAATGGGCATGGCTTCTACTCGCGGGGGCGGTCGCTCCGTTTGTCTTCGACAATGGCCCCGATCCCGTCTCCGACGGGCTCTATCGAGTCGTGGATGACCACGGTCGCATCGGCTATGCCGATGCATACGGCGTCGTTCGCATCGCGCCCCGATTTGCCTTTGGTCTGCCTTTTGCGAACGGCGTTGCCAGGGTGACCTTGAGCGGTCATCCTGCGGCAGTGCCCGGGTCGGAAGGAGAATATCATCGATGGGAGGACGGCGACTGGTTCTGCATTAACAAGTCCGGCTCAATCGTCAAATGCCCGTCGTCATCAAATCAAGAGAGCGGGTCGTGAACGCCTTTGTCGAGAAACTGTTCGTAGAATGGAACGACGTCATATGCCTGCTGTTCGGAAGCCTCTGCATCATCGGCGCGATCCGTGACTGGAACTGGCTGTGCGATCCGACGGGCAAGCCTCATGCGCCGCTTCTGACGCGCGGGCTGCTCCGTGCGGTCTTCCTCATGCTCGGAACCATTCTGGTCGTCTGCAGCGTGTGGCTGCTAGTCAAAAGGCTGCAATGAGGAGAAATATCAAATGACGATGAACTTCAACAGGAAAACCTGCATGCGGCTGACTGCCGGCACCGTTCTTTGCGGCGGTGCCGCGTTGGGCGGCCTCCTTTGGTGGCAGCTTCAGGCGTTCGACCGGATGACGGACAGCCGCCTCGAGCGCGGCATGGGTTTGTTCGCGCTTGAGCTCGAGCGCCGGGACGGCGGTCTTCTGCAGCGCGATCTGGTGCTGCGCCTGGGATTTCGCACGGAAGACGGCCTGACCGAATCCTTTCTGGTTATGAACGGTCGCTTCAGACCGGGTCTCCGGCCTTCGGTCAGCTTCGAGCCCGTAGCGAATTCGGATCCGGATGCTGCGATTCTCGTCAAGGCTGATCCTCGGATTCGGTTCGTCTTCAGTCCCTTGATGAGTCCGGAAGAGGCTGAGGTTGTCTGGCGCGGTGCGTCGGATGAAAAGGAGACGATCGGCGACGGCCGTGTCACGGCTGACATCGGCTTTGATCACGCGCGCCGTGCATTGACGGGGCTGACTGTCTCCGGACGGCTGGGGGCCTCCGAAAGCCGATGGGAGGGTGGTCATGTCAAGAGTGCTGAGAAGACCTTCGAGTACGTCTATGCAGAGTCACCCCTCAAGTTTGCCTTTTCCTATTCGTCCGCAGGTGATTTTGTCAAGGGCGAGCTCATGCCGCTCGGCATGGGGCCCTTGAGCTACAGCCTCACGGTGACGCCTGAGAAGGAGGCCGGTCGCCTGCGTAATGCGACCGAGTTCAAGTTCGACATTCGGGACGTCAACATCAACGATTCAGAGCTGCCGGTTTTCGACCTGCGGTTTGATGCCGGCCTGTACACGCCTCCGAATGTCTGGCTGCCGTGCCTCTCAGCGCATTTCGTACTGGGCTCGGATATGGCGGACCTGCCCGGCATCTGTCCCGACGGCAGCATGACGGACATTTTCGCCGCTTCGATGCAGGGAAATGTGGAGGGGACAGTCCGTGACCTCCGGTTGGCCTGGGCCGGCGCCGAATTGACGCTCAAGGGCAGCTTCGTCAACCATGGGTTCCCCGGCGGAAAGTTTGAGACCGGGGTCTCTTTTGTCGATACCGGCAAGGGACCGGTGCCGGGTTCGGTTGATGCGCTCAACCGCGATCTGCGGCAGTACGTCGAAGCGCTGGAGAAGGAGGGCGCTGTGAAACGGGTCGGCGAGGATGCCTACGAAACGACGCTCGAATTCGGCCTCACGCCTGAAGGCATTCTCAAGACGACCGCCAACGGACGGGACATGGACGAGAGCAAGGCCGCCTTCCATTGGGGGCTGCCCTCGACTGAGCCCAACGAAATCATCATCAAGATTTCGCCCAAGGCCGAACCGTATCTGACGAAGGGCGTGGATGCCGCCGTTGTCGAGCCGATCGAGAAGCTGCTCACGGGACTTGATGCCGTGCAGCGCTGGTCGTCGACCCGGAATGAGTACGGGGCGCAGGTGCTGGTGATCACGGTCGATGACCTCGCCAGGGCGCCCGAGGTCGTGGAAGCGCTGGACGTTCGGCTTGAGCAAATCAAGGAAGTCGTGCAGGACGCTGTCGTAATGGAAATGCGCTTTGCACCCGAGGCAATGCCGGCGGAGTGGGAATGAAATGCAAAATATCAAGTGAGAGGTGAGTCATGAACGGTGTTGTCATGCTCGTCGCAGTGCTGGTGACGCTTGTTGCTCTGAAGCAGATCATCGATCGCGACTGGATGGGACTTCTTCTCACTGTGGTTGCCCTTCTTCTCGTTTTCGGGACTGGCGTTCAGCGAGGCTGACCAGATTCATTTATCACATGGCAGTTGAAATGCATGGGACGCAAATCCTCAACTGGCCGATCAGTTGCCTTCGTCTTCCCGGCATGCCTGTTCCTCGCGCGCCTGCGCCGCGAGCTCCGCCCTGGCATCCTCGGCGATCTCCATCACCTTTTCGCCCACGAGGACAAACGCCTCGAGGTTGCCGTTCATCATGCGGATGATGCGGAAGGTCGAGACGAAGAAGGTCATGAGGATGAAGCCCGTCATGCCCGCATTGAGGCTCAGCCATTCACCGGACATGTAGCCCGTGACGACCCAGATGAGCATCAGGAGCGGTCCTTTGTCACGAAGAAGGTCGGCAGGAATGCTCGAGGCCGTGGTGGCGCCCGCATCACGAAGAAAGAAGAGGACGTTCGGGTGCAGGTCGGGTGCACGCACCACCGAGTGGTTCCAGGCGAGGACGCCGAGGAACCAGACGGGAATCCAGTCGGGCATCATGTGCGCGGACTGCATGACCGCGCCGGCGCCAAGCACGGCGGCCACCATCGCAATGGTCCTGAAGAACTTGGGACGGTACGTGCGGCAGTACTTCGTGTAGAGCGTGGCGAGCTTCAGGTACATGAACGCGCGACCGCGCTTCTGGGCGGGACGGAGCCTGGCGAAGTCTGCGTAGCGAAGCTGTCGATCTCGGGGAAAGCCGAACTGCATGAGGGCCTTTATAGAAATGATTGCCTGGTTGGTTTTGATTCTGAGATGGTCCGAAGATTCTACAGGCTCGGACGACGAGAGTCACGGCTTGCTCGTCTTCTGCTTCCCGATCATGCAGACATGCGTCATGCCGTCCGCCTCCCAGAGCGCGGCAGGGAAGAGATACGCGCCGCCCACGACGGGGACCTTGACGACGTCGCGGGGAAGGTCGAGCTTGAGATCAGGCTCGAAGGACTTTTCAATGAGCGTCGTGCAGTAGAGTGCATCGGGATCGTCGGGCACAAGCCTGAAGGCTTCGCCCGTCATGCCTCTTGCACGTCCTGCAGCTGCCGCCTTGAGAGCATCGCTCCAAGCGGGTCTCGCAACGCCCGCCATGTCGCCCATGGAGAGAAACTCAGGAAGGCTGGAGCTGATGACGCTGTTTGGGTGTGCCGGATCGTCGGATGTCGTGGCGTGCACGATCATCACGGGATGCTCGGAAACAACCATGCCGACGTGAGAGAAGGGCGCCCTGTTGGGACCCTGAGCCTCGATGATGAGGCGGCTCTCCGTTCCGAAGCCCCTGCGAAAGACCAGATCGCCGGTCCTGAGACTGCCGCAGGGGGCGAGGTCGTCAAGCGTGACGCCCGTGGGGACTTCGGCGGACGGTGCCTCCTGAAGCCCTGGAAGAAGCACGGTCGCGACTTCGATGAGCTCACCCTTGACGTCCTCATTAGTGAGGACGATTCCGGCGGAAATGAGAACGGCGGCTGCCGTGAGGAGAGCCGCCGTGCGGGTATTCATCAAAATGGAAAATCAGAGGCCGAAGGTGACGAGCCAGCCCTTCTCGGTCTTGATGAGCTGGGCGGTCTCGACCTTGCTCGAGCCGTTGCCGAAAGCCACCTTGACGCGGGCACGGCACTTGCCGGCCTCGATGGCTTCCTTGGCGACGGGTTCCATGATGGAGACGTCGCGAAGACCGCCTTGCTTCGTGGCGGAGTCCTTGGCCTGGGCGGCGCTTTCGCTGATCTTGGCTTCGGCGATCTTCACCTCGGCGTCCCTGGCGTCGGCGGGAACGTGGAAGAACTTCGTGGCCTCGGCGGCATCACCGCGGTAAAGGGCGCGCACGAAGGCGCAGGCGACGTCTTCAGGCGTTTTGGGGCTTCCGCAGCCCGTGAGGGCGAGCGTGGAGGTGCCGGCGACGAGCAGGGCGGACGCCTGGATGAAGCGGCGGCGGTTGATCATGATGGTTTTCTCCTCTATCTAAGCTTTGGCCCGGCACGTCGATTGACAAGCATGAGGACGTGCGGGCGTTTTTCCGAAGTCTACCTAAAAGCAACGCGAAATGCGGGACGGCGTGATTTCCGAACCGTATTCAAACGCAAGAGGGACGCTGACGGGGCGTTGAGGCAGAGCAAGGGGCGTTGCTGATCGAGACAGAAAAAGGCCCCGCATCCGGTGAAGGATGCGGGGCCTTGACTTCAAGTGAGCCTGTCGTCCGAGGCCCGAGGGCCCCGGAACATCAGGTCGTTAGAAGTGGTAGCGGAAGTTCGCATTGACCTGCGTGTTGGCGCGATCGTCCGGGCCGAAGCCATAGGAGGCGTTCAGACCGAAGGACATGTTGTCCTTGACCGCTTCAACGCCGAGGACGTTGTTGAAGAGGCCGCCGGAGAGGATCGTGATGTCGCCGGCCGTGCCGAAGGCTTCAACTTCCTTGTCGCCGAGCTGCGGAACGATCGTGAAGTCGTAGGACGGGACGAGCTTCCAGCCGGTGGCTTCGAACGTGCCCGCGAACTTGACGCCGATCGGGGCTTCAAGGACGTTCATGTTCTGCTCGTCGTTGAAGGCCACGGCATCGGTGTCGATGCGCGTGTAGCGAAGACCCATGTGCGGAACGACGGAGAAGGCGCCGTTCTGGTAGGCCGTGAAGTCGCCGCGAACACCGAACGTGATCGTCGTGGCGTCGGAGGCGTCGCCGAGACCCGTGAAGTCATTGCTGAAGTCGATGTAGCCGAGGTCAGCCTTGACGTTGAGGCCAGAGAAGTCCTTCGAGGCGTAGACGGAGAGACCGACGAAGTCGGAGCTGAGCGAGTTGGAGAGAACACCGCCTTCGCTGTCAGCGTCAGCCGTACCGACCGTGAGCGCAGCGCCGAGCGTGCCGCCGCAGGCAGCCGTGTAGTCAAAGCCGAGGACGCCGCCGTAGATGTCGGCGGAGTAGCCGAAGTCGCCGTAGAGCTTCTTGGCTTCGTTCTTGGCATAGAAGACATCGGCCCAGACGCCCATGCCGGCATGCTCGGAGAGCTGGTGGCGGACGATGGCGTCGGTCACCTGGGCATTGGCGTCATAAGCGACGTTCAGAACGCCGGCCGTGGCGTTGCCGCCCGTGGCCTGTTCAAAGGCCTTGTTGCCGGCTTCCGTGAACTTTTCAGTCTTTTCGTCGAAGAAAGCGGGCGTGTCAAGAGCGGACAGAATGGCGAATTCCTTGGCGCCGACGCCGTTCGTGAAGGCGTTTTCGAGGCGAGCGTCAACGGTCTTGTCGGCAACGAGTCCGTTGTTGTAGGCGAGCGTCACGATGCCCGTTTCGGCGGAGTCGAGCTTGGCGTTGACGTAGATGGAGTCCGTGTCAATGTCATGGTCCTTAGTGACAGACTTGCCAAGGTCAATCTTGCCGAGCTTGCTGACGTTGATGATTTCGACTTCGCCACCGGCAAAAGTAAGGGTCGTGTTTTTGCCGAGCACGGACACGTCGTCACCCTTCGTGAAGTCATGGTCATTCGCCTGGATGAAGGAGGAGGCGTCGACGACAAGCGCGAGATTATTGTCAAGTTTGACGGTGGATTCGGCGGGGGTCGCAGTTGCGCTCAGAAGAGCACGAGTCTGAGCATCCGTCGTGGCACCGATCGTGGCACCATCCAGCTTGAGCTGACGGTCAACGTAGATGATGGCCGTGCCTTCATCAAATTCACCAGCGATGGCCTTGGCGGCGGCGACATTCGTCGTGAGGACGGAGCCTTCGTCAAGTTCAACATTGCCGGAGAGTTCGGCAGCGTCTTCCTTGACATTGCCGGTGAGGGCGAGGGCGCCGGCGACAACGGCCTTGCCCTTGTTCTTGACGGTAAGCGAGTCAGCCGTGAGCATGCCGTCGATCTGGGCCGAGTTCGCTTCAACAGCGCGGGCGGTGAAGTCGCCGTTGACGTTGAGTTCTTTAGTGGAGAGCTTGGCGGCGTTCACGACGCCGGAAGAGGCTTCAGTCTTTCCAAGGCTGAGTTTGTTGGCTACGAGGGTTTCGACTTCACCAACACCTTCAATGACGTTGCCGCCGAGGCCGCCGAGGATGAGGTGACCAGTCGCGGCATTGACGTTCTTCGTTTTGGCGTCAACCTTGAGGGCGCCAACGCCAACAGTCTTGGTACTGTCGATACTAAGAGCAACGGCACCGTTGGCAGAGGCAGGCGCTTCGACAGCGCGATCAAGGAGGGCTGTGCCGTACTTCTGGTCGAACACGACCTTTTCTTCAGCGCCCGTCTTCAGGGTCAGGTTCTGGAAGGTGAGGTTGCCGTTTGCGAAGGCTGTGACGGCCTTTGCGACTTCGTCAGTCGTCAACTCGACGTGGTCGAGGATCGTGAGGAAGCCGTCATCACCGGTCATGATCTGGTTGCCAGTCTTGGTGAGAGTCGTGTAGTCGGTCTTGTCAGCATTGACGCCGAAGATCTGCGAGTTCCAAGCCTTGAGTTCACCACCTCCGACAACGATCTGTCGGTTTCCTTCAGGCTGATTCTCCGGAACAAGGTTTTCAATCTTCAGGTCCTTGTCGAAGATGAGCGTACCGCCGTTCATGTGCCAGTTGGACTGGCCTTCAAGCTTGAGCTTCTCGGTAACGGTAACAGTACCGTCGTGCTGTTCAACGTCAGCATCCGTGTAGAGGGACTTGACGGTGAGCGAGCCGCCGAAGATTTCGGTTTCAAGCCGGGAGTGGTTGTCGTCGCCGCCCTTGGCGATGGTAAGGTTGTCAAAGGCGTAGTCGCCGTTGGTGACCGTAAGCTTGCCACCAGGGTTGCGGCTGGTGCCGATCTTGAGATTCTTGAGGCCGTTGAGGGAACCACCGTCAAGTTCAAGATGGGAGGTCATGAGAACCTGATCGTTAACGGAGTTTTCGACCGGCTCCTCACGGCCTGCTTTAACATTGGAGTTGAAGTCAGTGAAGGCAAGCGTGGCGCCCTCGCCGACATAGATGGATTCAGCCTTGAAGAGGCTGCCGGAGAATTTGTCCACCTTAGTCGGGTCGTAGTTGGCCGTCGTTTCGAAATAGGAACCATCCTTCAGTTCGAGATGGTCGACAGTGACCTGGCCCTTGTTGACGGACTTGCCGTTGTTGAGCCTGAGGGTGCCGTTCGTGTGGGTGATGACGCCTGCGTCGAGCTTGTCGGTCTTGGCAGCCGTGTTGATGCGGCCGACCGTGACATGGCCCGTCATGTCAAACTTGCCGCCGCCTTCAACCGTGATGTGGTCCTTGACCGTGGCTTCACCTCTGTTTTCGAGTTTGCCCCAGCCGTGAGAGGTCCAGTCGAACTTCTTTTCGGCATTGACGTACTGCTGGGAGGCAACGGTGATGCTTTCAACCGTCAGCTTGCCGTTTTCTTCAACAACGAGATTGGTGCCGGCGATCTTAGTCTTAGTGTCAGCGGCATTCTGGCTGGTGCGGGTGATCGTCAGGGCGCCGAGTTCAGCAGTGGCACCACCTTTGACCGTCAGCTTGGCGGTGGCGTTGCTGTTCTTTTGCGCGGCCCAGGAATCCGTCCAGAGGTCGTAGGAGCCGAAGCCGCCGTCAAGCTTGAACGTACCGGATTTGACCGTGATGTCACCCGTGTAGGCTTCCATGGAGCCGGTGACGTTGACCTTGCCTTCAGTGGTGATCTCGTTGTTGGAACCGGCGCTGGCGATCGAGTCCGCAACCGTCAGGGTTGCGTCACCTTCGGCCTTGAGATTGAGGGCAGTCTTCTGGCCGTTCGTGGCACCGTTCATGTAGACGAAGTCGCCCATGTCGGGATAGTCCAGCTTGCCGTTGGCGTTGGCCTTGTTGCCGGAATAAACGGTGTCCTTCGTAACCGTCAGATTGACCGTGGAGTTGCCGGCCATGCGGATGGCGCCGCCCCAGGAGTCAGCCTTGTTGCCCGTGATGACGGCGTCCTTGAGGGTGACCGTGCCGGCCTGAACTTCAATGGCACCACCACTCATTTCGGAGGTGTTGTTCGTGAACTTCACGCCAT
Organism: Sutterella sp. KLE1602; assembly: GCF_001578585.1. Lineage (NCBI taxonomy): Bacteria > Pseudomonadati > Pseudomonadota > Betaproteobacteria > Burkholderiales > Sutterellaceae > Sutterella > Sutterella sp. KLE1602. The sequence goes on along the minus strand of NZ_KQ968538.1, from coordinate 13,489 downwards.
CCTTGAATGTGGTTGTTTTGCCGTCCGTGATGTAGATGGCGCCGGACTTGTACTGGTCAGATCCCGAGGTGTAGCCGTCAAAGACATCCTCTTTCTCGATACCAGATCGGTTGGCGTCGTTAACCGTAATCGTGCTCTTGGCGGCAGGTTCGGCAACTTCTTCAGCCATCGCCGTGCCGGCCACGCCGGCGATCATCGTCGCGACCGCAGCGGCCACGACCGTCTTCGTGCCCTTGGCCTGCACGGAGGACGTAATTTCATTTACAACCATCAAGGCGCCGCGCGCCTTGTTGAAAACAACCTTGAATGTCGAATTCATGTCAATTATTCCTTTTGGGAAGAAAAAACGAATGCGAAGGTTCTCTTGCGAAAACTGCGCATAGCGAAGTTTCAGGGATTGGTGTTGGGGGGGGGTAAAAACCCTAATGCGCCCAAATGGATTAGGTTGATATATATGAGATCGACTGAAACACAGTGTATTTAAAGGGGGTGAGGCAAAATTTTGTGAGGTTGTTCGATCGTTTGATAGCTGTTGCTATTTTACAACGGTCATTTTTCGATGATCAAAATTCGACAAGTGAAACAAGTGACGCCAAGGAACGAAGGCGTTTGAGACTTCAAAGGTTGAAGTCCCGCTAGGGAACGAACTTCACGAAAGGTATCGCCGGAAAACCCTTGTGATAAAAGTATTTGAGAAAGATTCTCGCTATCGGTCCCGAACGGGAAAGTGTGGAGACACTAGGACGACTGCGCCTGAACGTTCTGAAGGACATCGTGTTCCCGTACAGAAAGAGGGGCGTGGCGGCTCGAATGCAATTGTGAGTGCGTAGTGGCCGGCGGTCATGAAAAACGGGCCACGGCGGTGCAGATGTCCGCAGCGGCCCTTTGGAAAAGACAAAAAGGGGAGGAGACGAAACCGGGGAGGCGGATTACAACGGGGCTTCGGTTGAGTGTCTGTAGTGAAGAACATCGAATTCTAGGTCCCGAAGAACCTCGGGGTTGCGGCTTCGCTTGCCCGCGGAGGTGAACGGCAGGGAGCTGACCCATGCGATGCGTCGAGGAGACTTCCATCGGGCGAGGCGTGCGGCAAGTCCGCAGACGATGGCGTCAGACTGCGGATGGGGATCGGTGTCGGAGACGAGAAGAGCCGTGACGATCTGCCCCCACTTTTCATCGGGCATGCCGACGACGAGCGCCTCGCGAATCCCGGGGAAGGATTCAAGGGCTGACTCGACTTCGGAGGGAACGACCTTTTCGCCGCCCGTGATGATCATGTCGGAGGTGCGCCCGAGGAGGCGGATCGAACCGTCATGATTGACGAGTCCTGCGTCGCCCGTCTCGAACCAGCCGTCATGAACGGGTGCGGGGCGTCCCCAGTAGCCTGAAAAGAGCATCGGTCCCTTGAGGCAGAGGACGCCGTCGACGGTCCTGAACGAGGTGCCCGCGAGCGGCACTTCGCCGACAGGGACAGGCGAGAGGCGGGTTTCGTAGGCCGAGACCGCGCAAGTGCTGCCCGTTTCGGTCATGCCGTAGGTTGTCATGATGGGAATGCCGCGTCGGGCGGCTTCGGCGCGAAGACGGTCGGGGAACGGGGCGCCGCCAATGAGGATGGCGCGCAAGTGGGGCGGATTGCGCCAGTCCGGATTGCGCTCGAGGACGTCTGCCAGCATGGCGGGGACGAGCGAGGCGAACGTCACGCCGTTTCGGGCGAGGGTCTCGGGAAAGCGGGCGCCCGAAAAGCCCGGAGACAGCGCGATCGTGCTGCCTGCGGCCAGGGTTCTCATGATGATCCCGAGGCCGCCCACGCGGGCGGGCGAGAGCGAGAGCTGCAAGACATCGGACGAGGTCATGCGAAGGGCGCGGATCATCGCTCTGGCGCCTGCCGTCAGGGACTCGCGCGTGAGGATGGCGGGCTTCGGAAGGCCCGTCGTTCCAGACGTAAAGACCACGAATGCGGTGCCGTCGGGAAGAGGTTCTGCGATGGAGTCCGCGTGGGATTTGAGGGCGTCTTGCTCGGCAGAAGTGAGTTTGGGCGAGACGAGGACCGCGGGAATGTGCGCCTCCCAATGGGCAAGGATGTCGACGAGGCCGTTCAGGTCGGGCTTCGGGATGAGGAAGGCCGGGCGGCCGGGAGCGGGCTGCAAAAGCGAGGCCGTACGATCCGAGACGAGACGGGCGAGTTCCGCCCACGTGATGCGGCGGGAGGCGTCGACAACGGCCGTGCGGTCGGGCTCGGAGAGTGCGAGGGCGGCGACGCTCATTGAGGGGCCGGCGCCCGTGGTGAGAGAGGGCATGTCAGCCTCAGGGCAGGCGCTGGAACTTCGAGAAGTCGGGACGGCGTTTTTCTAGAAAGGCGTTCTTGCCTTCGCGGCCCTCTTCGGTCATGTAGTAGAGGAGCGTGGCATTGCCCGCGAGCTCCTGCAGGCCCGCCTGGCCGTCGCAGTCGGCGTTGAGGGCGGCCTTGAGGCAGCGGAGGGCGAGCGGGGAGTTGGCAAGCATCTCGCGGCACCACTGGACGGTTTCGGCTTCAAGCTTCTCAAGCGGAACGACCGTGTTGACGAGACCCATGTCAAGGGCCTCCTTGGCGTTGTAGAAGCGGCAGAGGAACCAGATCTCGCGTGCCTTCTTCTGGCCGACGATGCGTGCCATGTAGGATGCGCCCCAGCCGCCGTCGAAGGAACCGACGCGCGGCCCCGTCTGACCGAACATGGCGTTCTCGGCGGCAATCGTGAGGTCGCACATCATGTGAAGGACGTGACCGCCGCCCACGCACCAGCCCGCCACCATGGCGACGACGGGCTTCGGGCAGGTGCGGATCTCGCGCTGCAGGTCGAGGACGTTGAGGCGGGGCGTGCCGTCGTCGCCGACGTACCCGCCCGTGCCGCGGACCTTCTGATCGCCGCCTGAGCAAAAGGCCTTTTCGCCCATGCCGGTCAGGATGATGACGCCGACGTCTGCGTCGTTGCGGGCGTCGTTGAGCGCGCGGCTCATCTCCATCACCGTCTGCGGACGGAAGGCGTTGTGAACTTGGGGACGGTTGATCGTGATCTTGGCGATGCCGTCCGAGCACTTCTCATAGACGATGTCGGTGAATTCGCCCGCCTTGTGCCATTCGGGAACGGGAGGAAGATGTGAGGTGTCGAACATGGGCTGCATGTCGTTAATTCCTTTTCAAACAGTCTGTATGGGTTCGGCCTTTAGCGCTGTGCGCGGGCCATGAGGGCAAGCGGGCGCCACTTGGCGGCCTCGGCCTCTATGAATTGCCTGAAGTCGGCGGGACCGCGGAACTGGGGTTCAGCGCCCATGCGCAGAAGACGGTCGCGCACGGCCTTGTCGTTGAGCGCGGCACGGGCGGCCTTCGCGAAGCGATCGGCATCGGCGTCGGAGAGCCCCTTCGGGGCGGCGATGCCGTCCCAGGCGTAGAGCGTGACGCCGGGAAGACCTGCTTCGACCATGGTGGGAACTTCGGGCAGAAGTGCGGATCGTGAGGGCGTCGTGACGGCGAGGGCGCGAAGCGTGCCGGCCTTGAGGTGCGGAAGGAGGTTGGGCATCACGTCGATGAGGAAGGGCACGCGCCCTGCGAGCACTTCCTTGACGGCGGCGGCACCGCCCGCATGGGGAATGTGGCTGAGGTCGAGCCCGGCTTCGCGCTCGAAAAGAATGCCCGCGAGATGGCTCGTCGTGCCCGGGCCCGCGGACGCGAAGGCGATCTCGCCCGGGCGCGATATCGCAAGCTTGACGAGGTCGGCCGCCGAACGGACGTCGGGTAAAGCCTTCGGACTCACTGCAAGGACGAGGCCGATGGAGGTGAGGCCTGCGATGGGCTCGAGGTCCTTGAGCGGATCAAAGGCCTGTCGATCGTAGAGGTGTGAATTGACGCACATGATGCCGTTTGTGACGTATCCGACCGTGGTGCCGTCGGGCCGGGCCTTCACGACCTGGGACGTGCCGATGTTGCCGCCCGCGCCCGGACGGTTGAAGATCACGACCTTTTCATGGAGCGTCTCCGAGAAGGGAAGGGATACCGTGCGCGCGAGGATGTCCCCGCCGCCGCCCGGCGGAAAGGGGACGACCATCGTCATTTGCGTCGTCTGCGCAAAGAGGGCGCCTGGTGCCGATCCTGCGGCGAGAAAAGCGCCTGCGAGCTGAAGAAGTCTGCGTCGTTCCATGGTTTGCTCCGTTTGAATGCTTCGAACGGTACCGATTGGTACCAATGTATCGCATGATACAGATTCGGCCGGGAAAAGTCAAATGACGGGAAGACGAGCTGTCGGCCGTGCGGCTTCGGCGCCGACGCATCTGCAGGCTTTGCGGGCGAAAATGCCTGATGTTGTGGCGTTTGTGGGATACGGGTGAGAATTCTCAAAACACGTGAACAGCGATTCTCATGTACGTGAACGATTTTCTTAACTACGTGAACAGGTGGCCGACGGGACGATTCTTAAACACGTGAACAGGGATTCCTAGACACGTGAACAGTTGAGGTATAGCAATAGATAATCAAAAGGTTCCTATCGATATAAGGCGCCTTAAATGACTAGGAAAATTGCTATGACTACCGTGAGAACGGTACTGAACCTGCTGAGTCACGGTCTCAGCTACAAAAAAATCCGTCTTCAGACAGGAGCCTCCAACGGCTTTATCAACAAGGTGGCCACTGCGGCCAGACCTGATCTTCAGGCGTTTCTCAAACTCTCGGATGCGGAAATCCATGATCGGCTGTATCCCAGGCCCCAGCGTGCCCGCGTCGAACCCGACTGGGAAGGTGTTAACGCACTCCTTCAGCAGAAGCACATGACGCTTCAACTCGTTTACGACGAGTACCGTCAGGCCAACGACAGTCAGAAGATCTACTCCTATTCGTCCTTCTGTCGCCGCTACGCGGAACAGAAGCCCAATTGGGAGCCCCAGGACTTGTTCACGAACCTCCACTACGTCGCAGGCGATGTGATGGAAATCGACTATGCGGGAGACGATCTCGTGTGGGTGGACGAATACGCGGAAGTCCATCGCGACCGGGTTTTCGTTGCTGCGCTTCCTTCCAGCGGACTGATCTTCGCTCAGGCGTACGAGAGCGAACGGCAGCAGTTCTGGATTCAGGGGATCATCGAAGCACTCCAGTACTTCGGAGGAGCTCCCAAGAACCTCGTGATGGACAACGCCAAAGCTCTGGTGCGTCATGCAAACTGGACGCAAGGTGACATTCAGCCGGTGATTCTCGACTTATGTGAACACTATGGCATGAATGCACAGACCTGCCGCGTTCATCATCCCAAAGACAAAAATCGCGTGGAAGCCAGCGTTAATATGGTCGAGCGTTGGATTATCGGCAAACTTCACCTTCAGGGAGAGGGGCACGCTCTGGCGAAGGACAGAGAGTACTTGCGCAAGTTGGTTCTCGAACACTTGAACGAACTCAACCTGCGTCAGTGGCAGGGAAGAAATGCCACTCGTAGGGCCTGTTTCGAAGAAGAGGAAAGGAGCAGCCTGCAGCCTTTGCCTGATCGTCCCTATGAACATGGCGAATGGAAGGTCTACACCGTGGACAAAGGCCATTGCATCAGGCTGAGCAGGTCCAACGGGGCTCATCGCTACAGCGTTCCTGCGGAGTTCGTCGGAAAGCAAATGCACGTCAAGCTGACCGAGAAGAAGGTACAGATTTACGACGCAGAGAGCGGGGCGTTTCTCGCTACACATGAACGCTGCTATTCGACTGTCGGCATGAAGACCCATCTCTTGCCCGAACATTTGACCCCGGAGGAAAAGCGGACTCGCCTTTCACCGGATCAGTGGGTCAATGTGTTCAGCTCGAGGATCGGGATTGATCGCAGCATAGCGGAAAAGTCTGTGGCACAGGCTTTCAAGTCCGATTTCAACGGCAGGCGCCTCTGTGGAGTTGTCTGCTCTTCAAAGCGAAGCTACCCGCTACTGGTCATCGAGCGAGCCATGCAGGCCATGCTTGACACCGACATTTGGGGCATTGGGTTTTTCCAAAAGCAATGCGAGACCATTCAGATCCTTCAAGTCGTCTAAAGCCCCCACGAATTACTTCACGCCCAACATCTTGAGAAAGAGCTGGTCACGTCTCGTCGTTTCCGTTGTCCATTTGGATGCACTGGCATTCCCCGTTGCGGCGACGTAGTCGACACAACGGAACCAGTCCAAAATTTGAATGAGCGAGTGCTGATTGAGCCAAGCGAGCAGCTTTGCTTCGAGACTCAACTCCTCCTTCGTCTTTCCCTCGGTTTCTTTTTCGGAGAGCGCCTTCTTCACATCAAGGATTCTCTTCGCAAGGAAGCAGTGGTAGCCCAGACCAACGAATTGGGCAAATTGCCTGCCGTACAGATTCTCGGGATACCACGTCCTCGGCTTTCGCCCATCAAAACTGTCCTTGTACGTAGCGAAAAGCTCTTTGATCTTTTCACGGGAACGGTATGCCTTCAGCGCGTCGAAGGGATCCTTGATTTCATTGCTCACAAGGACGAAATACCCCCAATAGCGCTTTGCTTCCTCGATCTCGTCCATTTTGAAGTCGACCTTGACGCCTTTGGCCGTACGTTTCACCGTGAGGTAGCTGTCGATTTGTTTCTGGGCAGCCGGCCGAAATTCCTCGACGCCGTCCTCCAGATCCTTCTTGAGTGAGAAAAGGCTCTCGCGAAGCCTGCGCTCCTGAATCGGAGCAGCCTCCGGTTTGTGAAATACATGGACGTACAGGCGTCGCGTAAACGATTCCGTCTCCCCGGCTTCGAAATTCCCGCGCGTGCGTTTTCGCACGATGCTGAACCCGTGCTGCCTGCGGCGCATGACGCCGCTGACATCGACGTCAAACGGGCAGACGTTCCTGAAGTGCCCGAGCTCTTCGCGTGCGGCGTCGATTTCCGAGCGAACCCACTTGTCGGTACTGTTGGCGAGCATCAAGAACTTCGTGTGCTCGCGGGCAAAATGCGTCATGTTGTCCTGACTGTAGAACCCGTTGTCGGCCACGATGACCGGCGACGCCAGATCGAGCATGTCAAGCTGCCGAAGCGCATTGGCGAGCGAGATCTTGTCAGGGATGTTCCCGGGCTGCTTACTGAAAGCGACGGGCTGACGATTTTCCACAGAGTACAGCACGAGAAGCTTGATCGTATCAAGCCCGTCCCCATCCTTGTTAAATCCCTGACGCGCTTCAATTTGATTCTTCGAATACGTCGAGAAAGTCGTGGTGTCCAGCGCCAGATTCAAACCCGTCGACAAGACTCTTTGTCCACGGCACTGAAAATACGACTGCACTCCAGATTCATTTCGACCAACCGAGGCGAACAGCTTGCCGTAAACATCCTGAGTGATGGGGTGTCCGTACGGTAGCGGATTCCTTACTTGCCATGATTCCATGCGCGGCAACGTGTCACCGTCAGTCGCGACCCAGTACCGAGCGATCGAACTCAACTTGAGGGCGTCGCCGATCTCGAAGCTCCTCTGGAGATCCGCATCAATACCGGATTCATGACCTGCCCACTCGAGGATTTTTTGAAGTCCGACATGGGTGCGGACGGCCTGGACGGGTGCCTCGATAACTTCGGAACGCTTCTTTTTGGGGCGGGTCGGGATCATTGCGGTCGACCCAGCCAGGATTTTGCCCAAAAGTCGGGTAGAGAGCGTCTTTGTTTTCTGAGTTTTCGGATCATATCCAGTCACACGTTCGTATACGTAGACGTCGCCATTCGAGCGGGTTTCGCGGCGAATGCCAACATGCGTTTTTCCAGTGAGAGGGCGCCCCATGAGTATCTCCAATAATGCCCTTATATTCTATCATACGTACACTATTGAAAGCAAGAAAAAGTCCGTGTATTTCACGGACTTTTCTATCAAAACGTCATTTTCACTTGAGTATCGTGACCGTTTTGAACGACTTTTAAGATTGTATAGTCTGTCGGCATAAAAATCAACCCCGGGAATACCCGGGGTTTGCTTGTGCCACAAGGAGATCGGCCGTTTTCCTACGTCGTCTACAGCTCCAAAATCCGAGATTTTGGGATAGAGGGTGATGACTGTTTTGTCATCATGTCCATATTTTACAACGAGCAAGCAGCACGGACGAATCGTTGGAACGTCTCAACTGTTTGTATTGAGAAAAATGGAAACGCCGCCCGATGGCTCAAACCAGTTGGAGGGCGGTGCTTCTTACGACGAGGGTTCCTGCCGTCATCAACCGACGAGATGTTCGCACAGGGGCGGTCGCTAGCATGTCCCCTTCTTATTCCGAAGCTAGAAGATCCTCACGCTTCAGTTCTTCCATGAATGAATCGATAATCAGCTCCGTTCGCTTCACTAGATCCTCTTCGGTGAAGTCTTCATGGTCCTTTGCCAGCTCGATAAGATCCTGAACAACAGTTCCGTGTTTCACCGTATCGTCGGTATCGAAACCAAGGTAGTAGCGCTTCTTATCTTCGAATCGATAGTCGGAAGCCCGGATGTTGACTGTCTTTTCAAGAATAGACTTGTTGCCCAAGGCATCCAAATTCTCCTTGTTGCTGAGTGGGCTGTCAGCAGCCCGGCGACGGGAATAGATGTGCTCGACTTCCATGCCGGTCGACAGAGGAATCACAGACTGTTTTTCGTTCTGGAACGCCCACCATGTCAGCATAGACTTGGTGATCGGACGACCGTTCGTGAACGCGAATGCGCGGAACCGTTCATGGATTTCCTTGAGAATTTTTTTGTGACCGTCAAACGTCACCGGCTGTTGATTCACGATGTTGACCATTTCCGGATAGATCGGCGTTCGAAGTGCATTCACACCGGGCCGCTCCACCGCATGGGCGAGAATGAACGCTGTGATGCGGCGCAGGAACTGATGCAGCTGCTCCTGATCCAAGTTGCCGACGTCATCACGATAAGTCAGGAAATAGACGCTGAGAATGTAAGCCCACATGCCGTTTGGCGCATATCGCAACACATACAGGTCCTTCAAGACAGCGTCGGAGAAGCCGTTCTGCATTTCGACCCGCCTCCAAAAATCCGCTAGAGCCTCAAGATTGGCCAACGTTTCCGGACGCTTGAGGAGACTGTAGCTGTCCTGACTGTAAAAGGTTCTCAGGCCCGGAGTCGTCGAATCCTTAACGCCCTTCTTTGCGCGTTCAAAATACATGTATCGCGTGAAAAGTTCATCCATCGGCGTAATTCGCTCACCGTTAAATGCCGTGCTTGCCACCTTTTCGAGCTCTCGCCAACGACTGACGAAGCGATCTTTTTCGCTACGGTCACTGTAGAACTTATAGAGTTGCGATTTGAAGATGTCGGCATCCGCCAAGGGTTTGCCGCGATCATTCAGGGTCGAAAAGATGCGCAACGCCGTATCCATTCCGTCCGCCTCAATCGGGAGCAGGATGACGTTTTTCAGAATGCGATTCACGAAATACGGCACAAGCATCATTTTGGTGTTGATGAGTTCCGCAATCCAACCTTGAAAGAGTCGATAGTTGTTTGCATATGCGCTTCTCCACTTCGGATCGGCCTCACCGGTTCGAAGGATTTCCAGAAATTGAATCTTGTCGTCGTCTGAAGCGACTTGTGAATCAATCTTGAGCCTTTCCATATCGGCTTCGCCGAATTCGGTCGTCTTCCAAAGGCACTGGGAAAGAAGGTCGCGAATCGTTTTCGACGTCGTATCCTGAGTATCCCGGAAACGGACATACCAAGCTCGGAGCAACAACATGACGGTTGTCAGTCGCTGTTGCCCGTCAATAATTTCCTGCTTTCCATTCGCATTTTTGAAGGTGACGATGGGACCAAGGAAGTACTCATCTTTTGTCGAGTCGAAATTTGAATAGTCATCATCCGGACACGCAAAGGAGAGAAGGTCGTCCCATAGCGTAAGGCACTCGTCCTCTCCCCAAGTGTAAGGACGTTGATAGTCAGGAATCAAAAAGTCTGCGTGCTTATCCTGCAGCAAATCAAGAATGGTACGTTGGTCAATGTTGAGTTTCGACATGAGACTATTATTGTTTAGGAAAGTGTCCGAAAATTTTATGTCCGGAGAGGTTGTTCTGAAGCTGGCCCAATGAGACCGACTTGTGGTACATCATGCCTAGCCTGATGCGTCCGCGCACGTGTTCCAATTATATTCCTATGTCTTCCTTAAGGAAGCTCTTCAAATACCCACTACGGACAGTCGAGCGAAACAAAAATGTTCGTTCGGTTTTCTCGAACATAGATAACGGCGCTTGATTTTTTCTTTTCGCTCCTCAAAAAATAACAAATTTGCTTAGCCCTCTCCCGAGAGAGGGGGGGATTTGAAGAGCTTCCGGAGGTGAATGATTTATTGTATGTTGAGGCCCCGAAAGGGAACGGGCATCATTCAGGGAGTTGCTGGAAAACCTTTGTAGAGAGCGTGCTTGAGGGGGCACATTTCACCTCTCTTGTCAAGCAGTAGAGCGTAAAAAAATGACCGGTACGGGCGGCACCGTCAATCTCGCCGCAGATCTGACGGCTGAGGAAGGAAGCCGGACCGGCACGATCACCATCGCTGAAGCCGACGAAAACTCGAAGATCGACGTCAAGCTCAAGGACGCGAAGATGGAGAGGAACCTCACCTCCGACGACCTGACGGCGGAAGAGGCGAAGGCGCTCATGGCGGCGGGTGTTGAGGCAGCCGAGAACGTCGGCGTCACGAGCACCGTCGAGGAAGGCATGTACAACGACGGCTTCCGGATCGACGAGGAAGGTGCCACGACGAGCACGGGACCGAACTCGGTCATGCAGTCCACGCTTGAGCTCGCCGCCGCTGCGCCGCTTGCGATCAACAGGATCCTCATGAACGACGTGAGGAAGCGCCTCGGTGACATCCGCACGTCTCAGGGTAAGTCTGGCGTCTGGGCACGCTATGACGGCGGTCGCCTCTCGGGCTCCGCTGGCCTTGAAAACGACTTCCACACGATCCAGGCGGGCGTCGATACGGTGCCGGTCCGCTTTGGCGCGGCGCTGAGCTACACGGGCAGCGAAGCCGACTACAGGCGCGGCAATGCCGACATGGACCTCTATGGTCTTTCGGCCTACGGTCTGTGGATGGGTGAGGCCGGCCAGTTCGTGGACGTGGTGGGTCGTCTTGCCTCCGTCAAGACCGACATGACGGTTGACGGCGGCAAGAAGGGTTCGATGGACAACGTGGCGCTGAGCCTCTCGGGCGAGTTCGGCTGGCGCTTCGACGTCTCGAGCCTCTTCTATGTCGAGCCTCAGGTCGAGGCCACGTACACGTTCGTCGATGCCGAGCGCCTGGAGCTTAGCGACGGCTCGAACTATGAGTTTGACGATGCGCACAGCCTGCTCGGCCGTGCAGGCATGGCCTTCGGCATGAAGTGTCCGAACAACAAGGGCAACGTCTATGCTCGCGTTTCGGCCGTCCATGAGTTCTTGGGCGACCTGAAGGTGACGGGCGGCAACGGTGCGATCCTTGAGACGGACGGCAAGGACACCTGGGTCGAATACGGCCTCGGCGTCAACTTCAACCTGACGCCCGCCACGTACTTCCGGGCCGACGTCGAGCGCACCTCGGGCGGCGTCCTGGACGAGGACTGGCGCGCGACGGTGGGCGTGAGGCACGCCTTCTGACCTTTCATTGACTTCTGAAGCGCAGGCCGCCCGGGAATTCTTCTCCCGTGCGGCCTATTTCTCGTGCTGCGGACGGACGCGCGTGGTGAGTGGACGAAATTCCGCTTTCGTGATGTTGGCGACCTGTGGTAAATCCGTGCTGCGGCTTGATTTTGGACAACGCTTTTCTTCGCGCCGTCACCCGTCGGAACTCAAGCGGTCTATAGTCGAAAACCCGCAATTGCCGATCAAGACGGAGGTGCGATGATCGCCTCGGCTCCCTTTCAAGAAGTGCTTTCAAGCGCACTCACGCCCATCACGCTCATATCGGGCGTGGGCATGCTCATTCTCTGCATGACAAACCGCTACAGCCACTGCATGGATCGCATTCGCGGCTTGGTGAAGATTCGCACGCAGGGCCTCAAGGCGCTTCGCGTCGAGCCCGACATCGACCGCGAGATTCGTCTTATCTATCGACGGGCGCGCTGGTTGCGCTTTTCAATGCTCGCCATCACGCTCTCGAGCGGATGCTCCGGGCTGCTTGTGGCGACGAACGTCTTCGGCACCTACTTCGGCTTCGACGCGGCTCCTTTTGCCGCCATCTGGCTTGTGCTGGCGCTTTTGCTCATCATTGCCGCCACCGTCGCCTTCGCCTTCGAGATCAGGCTTTCGCTCCATGCGCTCGGCCTTGCCGTCGAACACATGCCCAGAGGCGACGCTCTCAAAAAGCGCCTCGAGGAGGCATCGAAATGACGTCCTTCAACGAGCTTCTCGCTTCCGCGCTCGCCCCCATCACGCTCATCTCGGGCGTCGGCCTTCTGATGCTATCCATGAGCGCCCGTTACAACCACGCGACGAGCAGGATTCGGCTCTTGATGAACGAGCGGCTCGATCCGAAGCTCACCGACGACGAACGCGCGGACATCGACGATGAAATCGACTTCATCTTCCACCGGGCGGGGCTTTTGCGCCGCGGTGAATTCTGCGTCGTTCTTTCCGCCGTAGTGTCGGGACTTCTCGTTGCGCTCTGTGTCCTCGAAGAGGCGACGGGTTTCAGCGCCGACATTCTCAACAGTGCGCTGCTGCTCGCTTCGGTGGCTCTGATCGTCCTGTCCACCGTGTTCCTGAGCCTTGAGATTCGTCTCTCCTTGAGAGCCATCAAGCTGGTCGTCTCAAAGCTGCCGCCGGTTGCGGACGCCTTCGACGATGCGGTTGCAGCAAGAGCCGCTCAGGCTGTCGAGGCGCGTCATCAATCGCACGTTCTCAATGAAGCGAGGCGGCAGGCCGAACATGCGGCGTCTCATGAGGTGAGAAAGGCCGAGGGCGGGCACTCCGCCTGAGAAGTTGGCAAGGCCTTCTTTTGCAGTGCATCTTGGGTGCAAGTCAGGCTTGGATATGCGTACGGATGATCGAAAATGCCGATGCATCCGCACGCGGCGGTCATCTGCTTCTGCCTGTCGGTTATTTCGCGGCAAAGTCTCGGTCCTCAGACCCTCAATAGGCAGATGACGATTTCGACGCTAGTGCTTTGAAGCACTTGCATAAAGGATCTTCGCTCTCGATGTTATGGGCCGCTAGAAGGAAAATGGCAATTGTGCTTGCCCCTAAGATTGCCTCTAGATCTTCCATGATTCGAAGGCCGAGCGCGATCTGGTACAGGATCTGCATGATGCTGTCGGTCTTGGCATTGAGCAAGTGCGGAAAAGTCCTCGTCGGACAGATGCGTTTGCCAACAATGGAGCAACTCTTTTGGAAGAGCCTACGATCGGTGAATATGCCACCCTACGTAACGTTCCGCGATTTGCGCGGCGGTTAGTATCTCTGTCGCGCCTATATGCGTACGTTCGAGTAGACCGGCGCGTTGGTCCCCGGTAACAAGATTATTTGGTGACTGCTCCCCGTCCGATTTGAAAACAAATCG
>NZ_KQ968537.1:1337-23118 GCF_001578585.1 Sutterella sp. KLE1602 | reverse complement strand
ATCTAGTTGTATAGATTATTTTCTAACTATTCCTCATGATGTCGCTCTTCATGGCGGCGGGCGTCGGCGGCTTCATGTCCTCGACGGTCTTTCTCAGCACGCTCGCCCTGATCGTGCTCGTCGTGACGATCGGCGCTTCGATCAGGAGAGGACCTCAGGAGAGACCTCAGAGGTGACGTGCGCGGAAAGCAGGTGGGGGTGTCGCTGATGCGCCGAACTGTACCTACGTATCCCGGAGCCTACAATTCAAGAGGAATGCTTGACACTTGAGGAGCCCCATGTCCGACGAATTCAATCTTGTGAACGATCTCGCCGAATCCCGTGCGCAGGTCTACGGCGCATATGCCGACTTTTTCTCCGGCAACGGCTCTTCGGGCTTTGCCGGCAACTGGTCCGAGTTGGTCCGCTATCAGACGGGTGTCGAGGCCCTGCTTGAAATGACGTCCGGGCCCGCGCCCGAGCCGCTGCCCGAGCCCATCGTCATGGACAGGCTGTATGCGAGGCTTTTTCAGGGCGTTGGCGAAAGAACCGTGCCGCTTTGCGCCTCGGCCTACACGGGCGAGCACCGCATGATGTGCGGCGCCGACTGCCGTCGCCTGCTTGACGCCTACAGGGCCTTCGGCTTTCTTCCTTCCGAGGCGGACGCGCCCTTTGCGGACTCGTTGGGCGTGGAGCTTGCGTTCATGTCGCTTCTCGCGCAGATGAAGGCGCCCGCAGGGAAGCAGCGGGAGTTTCTGACCGCATGCTTGATTCCGCTTGCCTCGACCGTCGCGCATGAACTGCAGGGGCTGGAGACGGGGGCCGTCGGAGACGTTCTGGCGATGCTTCTTCGCACGATGAAGTCGGACGGAATGCTGCTCGAGCGGGCGGACGCCTGCTGATTTCGGACGTTCAGTCGTCCATGTCCCTGATGAATGCCTGGAGTTCCTCCAGGCATTTGACGTTCAGGCGGCGGTAGGCCGCGGAGCGATGGGCCTCCACGGTGCGCTCGCTGATGCCCAAGCGGTCGGCGATCTGCTGGTTCGCGAGACCTGCGGCGGCGAGCTTCACGATCTGTCGCTCGCGGTTGGTGAGTCCCTCGAAAAGGCCGCAGACTTCGTCGTGGTGGTGCCGCATGCCTGCGCGGACCTTCTCGAGGCTGGTCTCGACTGCGGCGATGAGGACGTCGGGCGCAACGGGCTTCTGAAGAAGGTCGCAGGCGCCCTGCTTGAAGGCGGTGATCGCCATGTCGACATCGGCATGGGCCGTCATGAAGATGACGGGCCAGCGCCAGCCCTTGTCGAGCAGCTTGCGCTGGGTCTCGATGCCGTTGAGTTCGGGCATCTGATAGTCGAGGATGAGGCAGCCCGGAACGGACGGATCGTCCTGCTCAAGGAACTTCTCGGCCGACGCATGAACGACGGCCCTGAGCCCCTTGCTCAGCAGAAGAAAGCAGATCGCGTCTGCAAAAGGTTCGTCATCGTCGACGATTCGGATGAGCATCTGCGTTTTTTCAATCATGTTCGCCTGCGTGAGGAAGGATCAGTCGTGCCTCAAGGCCGCCGCAAGCGGCGGGAGACAGCCTGAGATGGCCGCCATGGCCGGTTGCGATGGAGTTTACAAGAATCAGGCCGAGTCCCATGCCCGAGGACTTGGTCGTGTGCAGGGGCGCCGTCATGCGGGCGACTTCATCCTGCGTGAGCTGCGGGCCGTTGTCGGAGACGACGACCGCAAGCCTCTCCTCCGTGCGCTCGATGCGGATCGTGATCCTCGGATCTGCGGTGCCTGCAGAGGCGAGGGCGTCGACGGCATTCTGCATGAGGTTGTGCAGCGCGATGCTGATTTCAAGGGGCGAGACGCGCACGGTGAACTTTTCGGACGATGCGGGCGGCTCCAGAATGATTTTGCCCTCAAAGCGCGTGTTGCGCTTGAAGGGCCCGACCGCCTCGTCGACCACGTCTCGCAGATCGGTCGTGATGCGGTCGACGGCATCGGTCCTTGCATAGAGCCTCACGCGCTCGACAATGTCCGACACTCTTTCGGCCTGCGCGTTGATCTTCGCGAGGACGCCCTCGGACATTTCGGGCGTGAGCGAGCCCGAGGCGCAGAAGTTGCGCAGTCCCTGAACGTAGGCGAGGATGGCGCCGACGGGCTGGCGGATTTCGTGCGCGAACATCGTGCTCAGCTGTCCGAGAAGCCCGACGCGCAGAAGTCGCCTGTAGCGTTCGTCCGCCTCCTGAGCCTCGCGGCGCAGGCGCCGCTCGTTTTCCAGCGTCCGCTTGAGCTCGCGGGTCCTGATCCCGACCATGCGGCGCAGAAGGGCCGCAAAGCCGAAGCAGAGGAGGGCTGCGGCGAGGGGCACGGCGGCGAAGAGCCAGTACTTCTCGACGAAGTCGCTGAAGCTTCTTTCGTTCATGACGTCGTAGACGCCCGTGCGGAAGGCCTTGAAGACTCGGTCGGTGCTCTGGAAGTCGGTGGTGATGCTCCAGCGCACGCCGTCGGGTGATGCGGGCATGCCGAGAAGCGTGAGCACGACTTCGCGCGTCGTTTCGGGATCCGCGCCGCGCACGGCCGAAAGCGTCCAGTTGGGATGCTGGTCCGTCGAGCGCATGCAGGGGGCGGCCGCCTTGAGGGCCACGGGCTCGAGATTGCGGCGGGCTTCGGATACCGCAGGGAAGAAGTCCTCGAGAATGCAGCTCGCGACGATGCCGACGTCGGCGCGTCCGTCGAGCACGGCCTGAACGACGTCCTCGGCGGACTGCATCAGAAAGCGCTGCGACTTGAAGAAAGTGGACGCGTCGTAGCCGGCGCGCTCGATTTCGCCCATGCCGACGAGGTAGCTGTACGGGCCGTTCGGATGGTTGGCGACCAGGGTGCGGCCGCGCATGTCCTCAAGGTTTTTGATTCCGCTGCCCCTGCGTGTGAAGAAGAGCGAGCCGTAGGACTTGTTCGGGTCGGGAAAGCGGCTGTCGGTGATGGTGAGGAGGTCGCGCGAGCCTTCGGACAGATTGCGGCGCGAGACGCCCGACGTGGAAATGAAGTAGTCGACCTCGCCGCGCTCGAGCATGTGACCGAGCTCCGTGAGCGTGACGCGCTCGCGGATCGTGACGTTCGAGGGGCCGAACCTCGCCTCGAGCGCCCTGACGGACTGGTCGAGCGGCTTGAGCGAGGTGGTGCCGTGCCCGCCCGACGTGACGGCGATGCGCACGGGAGTCCCGGCCAGAGTCGGGGCGCACTGCAGGGCGAGAGCGGCCAGCAGGACGGTGCAGGTGAGGCGGCTCATGTTTGCGATGGGAGGTGCTGTACTTAGGTATCGGAAGTTATAACATGAAAATTGAGGAAGTCATCTTCGCAGTCCCGGACCAGGACGGTCGGAGGTGTACAGGAGACCTTTGAATTTCATTGACCGAAAAGGAGTAAAGCCATGAATGACCCCCATGGACTCGCTCTCAACCGACGCGATCTGCTCAAGTCGATCGGCACGCTTTCCGTTGCGGGCTCGACCGCCAGCATGTTCGTTCCGATTGCCGGAGCCGCCGAAGCCACTAGGGAGTGGACCGGCTATTCGATCTGCGACCACTGCAACCACGTGCCGTCGTGCGGCATCAAGTTCCATGCACGCGGGAACGTGATCGAATCGATTGAAAACTGGAAGGAGAACCCCCGCCACATCCTCTGCTCGAAGGGGCTGGCGACGCTCCAGCGACTCTACAACCCGAATCGTCTGCTCCATCCGATGAAGCGCACGAATCCCAAGGGCAGCGAGGATCCCGGATTCGTCCGCTGCTCCTGGGAGGAAGCCTACAGGATGATTGCGGAAAATCTTCTGCGCATCAGGAAGCAGTACGGTGCTGACAGCGTGATGTTCTATGCGGGCGACCCGAAGGAGCCGCGTCCGCCCATCATCCGTCTTGCCCGTCATTTCGGCTCCGTGCACTGGGCCAACGAATCGTCGGCCGCCTGCCGCGCCGGCTGCATGCAGGCCGAGCAGCTCACTTGGGGCCGTCCGTCGACGGGCGCCATGCCGACCGAAAAGACGCGTTCCTTCATGATCATGGCGACGAACGTCTGGGCCCAGCCGCTGGGCTGGTGGGAGTCCCTCGTCAAGGCCAAGGCCCGCGGCTGCAAGATCATAACGGTCGACACCCGCCGCACGAAGGCCGCCGAGCTGGCCGACATCCATCTGGCGCCCCGCGTGGGCACCGACAGCGCGCTTGCCATGGGCATGATCCGCGTTCTCATCAAGGAAGGCCTCTACAACCGCGAATTCGTCGAGAAGTGGTGCCACGGCTTTGAAGAGCTTGCCGCCTACTGCGAGACCTTCACCCCGGAAAAGACCGAGGAGATCACCGGCGTGCCCGCCGCCGACATCGTGGCCGCGGCCCGCATGTACGCCGAAGGCCCCGGCTCCTTCTCGCTCACGACGCAGAGCCTCACGCACAACCTCAACGGCGTCAACAACGCCCGAGCCCTGCTGCTCATCCCGTCGATCCTCGGCTACATGGACGCCCCGGGCGGCGCGATGTTCCCGACGAACCCGAAGGGGCAGCAGACCTACGGCTTCGGCATCCACACGAGCTTCTACGACGGCAAGTGGTGGAACGCCAAGG
Organism: Sutterella sp. KLE1602; assembly: GCF_001578585.1. Taxonomy (NCBI): domain Bacteria; kingdom Pseudomonadati; phylum Pseudomonadota; class Betaproteobacteria; order Burkholderiales; family Sutterellaceae; genus Sutterella; species Sutterella sp. KLE1602. Next base: position 18,529 of record NZ_KQ968537.1, on the reverse strand, counting down.
AGCAGAAGGACCGCCGCCTCGACAAGGACTTCGTCCCCGTCTGGCACCACATGATGGTTCCGTTCAGCCCGAACCTGCTGCCCGAATGGGTGAAGGAGGGCAAGATCCGCGCCTTCTGCGGCTGGGGCTTCAACGTCATGATCTGGCCGCAGCCCGAGGAATACGCAAAGGCGATCTCGAAGCTTGAGTTCGCGTTCGCGACCGACTACTTCTACCGCAAGGAAAGCCACAGGGACCTCGACCTCATCCTGCCCGCCGCCATGAACTTCGAGCGCTATGCGCCGTTCGGCATGTACGGCGCGAAGTATGCGCCGAGGACGCCTGTCAAGCCGCTCGGCGAAGCGAAGGAGGACTGGCGCATTGCGCTTGAAATCGGCTGCCTCGTCGACAAGCCCGAGAACTTCTTCGACGGCGACCCGGTCAAGGCCTGCAACGCGGTGCTCAAGGTCTGGGAAGGCAACTACGAAAAGGCCGTCGCCGCCCTGCCTGCCGTCTCGACGCTCAAGTGCGAGAAGAACGAACCCTACAAGTACGTCTCCGGCAAGCTCCGTCCGGACGGCAAGCCCGGCTTCAACACGCCGACGGGCAAGCTCGAGCTCTTCTCCACGATCACGTCGAAGTACGGTCTCGAGGGTCTTCCCGTCTACAAGGAGATGATGAAGCCCGAGGGCGACTTCAACCTGCGACTCATCAACGGCACGCGCAAGCCCTACATCACGCATTCGAAGACCCGCTCCGATGCGCCGTACCTGCTTGAGCTCGAGCCCGTCAGCACGATTCACATGAATCCTGCCGACGCGAAGAAGCGCGGCCTCGTCACGGGCGACTTCGTCGAAATGCGCAGCAAGTTCGGCGGTCCCGTCCGCGCAAGGATCGACGTCTCGATCATCGTGCCCGAAGGCACGATCGACTCGCAGTACGGCTGGCGCGGCGACCAGAACACCCAGAATCTCATCCCGCGCCAGTGGGATCCGATTTCGGGCTACGCGCCGTATTTCGAAGTCAACGTGAGCGTTGCCAAGGTCAAGTAAGGAGGCTGCAATGAGTCGCTACGGCATCATTTTCAACGTAGACCGCTGCATCGGCTGCGAAGCCTGCTTTGTGGCCTGCAAGGAAGAAAACAAGGTCGCTCCCGGCATTCAGTGGAACAAGATCCGCCGCATCGAGAATGTCGGAAAGCGCGTCATCAACTACTATCGCGTCTCGTGCCAGCACTGCGAGGATCCCGCATGCATGAAGGTCTGCCCCGCAAAGGCGATCTCCAAGGGGCCGCACGGTGAAGTGCTCGTCGACCACAAGAAGTGCATCGGCTGCAGGATGTGCCTGGCCGCCTGCCCGTACGGTGCGCCGCTCTTCAACGAGGACGGCAGGACCGGATACTTCGGCGACAAGGAGCCGCTCCTCAAGCCCGAGCCCAAGGCCCATCAGGTGCGCGTCCCCGGCAAGGCCGAGCACTGCACGCTCTGCACCCATCGTCTCGCCGAAGGGCGTCTGCCCGCCTGCGTCGAAAACTGCTCGACCAAGGCCCTGACGCTCGTCGACTACGAGTCGAAGGATCCCGAAGTCCAGGCGCTCATCAAGCGCTCCATCTGCCTCTCCGAAGAGGCGGGAACGCAGCCCAAGGTCCGCTACATCTGCTCGAACATGGACTTCAAGTCCGTCAAGCTGAAGTAGGGTTCCTGACGGACGTCCTGTTCTGATGACCATGAAAGCCGTGCGGTCTCGCGACCTGCACGGCTTTCTGTTTATGTGGGACTGAAGCAGGACGGAGGACTCAGGAGCTTCAGGATTGACTCACCTCTAGGGCGTCTCCTTGGCGGCATTGCGGCCCGCGATGCGGCCGTAGACGATGTAGTCCGTCACGGCGCAGAACCTGCCCGAGGGCACGACGGCGAAGGAGCTGCCGACGAAGCCGGTGATCCTGAAATCGGGTTGCTCGAAGAGCTCGAGCTGTTCTCAGGAATCGCTTCGTGCGGTCATGCCGCATATGTTGCCCATAATTGACTTTCTTGCCGTTGTCAATCCCTCGGAAACACCGTGGTGCCTGCGTTTGCGGGTCTATAGACTTCGTGGCGACCAATTTCGGCGGGCCAGCGACCACGGGTCCGCCGTTCTCATGACAAAGGAGTTCGAAAATGTTCAAGAAGTCTCTGATCGCCGTTGCCTCGCTGCTTGCCGCCGTCGGCACGGCTCAGGCCTGCAGCACGCTCGTGATCGGCAAGGCCGTTTCCGAAACGGGCAACATCATCGTCGCCCACAACGAAGACAACGGCGGTCGTCTCTTCAACATGCAGCACTACGTTCCGCCCGCCAAGCACAAGAAGGGTGAAATGCTGAAGTTCGAGAAGTTCGCGGCCGAAATCCCGCAGGTCGAGGAGACGCTGGGCTTCTACTGGACGCAGACCTTCGTTCCTGACGGCGCGAGCTTCGCCGACGGCTTCTTCAACGACGCCGGCGTCGTGGTCGCCACGAACTGGTGCGGCGAGATCTTCGACGCCGACCGCATGGAAGTCAAGGACGGCGGCATCGGCTACGGCATCCGCCGCCTCGTCGCCGAACGCGCCCATTCCGCCCGTGAAGGCGTTGAAATCGCCACGAAGCTCCTCGCCGAATTCGGCTACTTCCACGACGGCCGCACCTACACGATCGCCGATGCGAACGAAGCCTGGCAGCTCGCCATCCATCAGGGCAACAGCTGGGTCGCCCGCAAGATTCACGACAACGAAGTCGTCTACATCCCGAACAACTTCCTCATGGACAAGGTTGACCTGAACGACAAGGAAACCTGGAAGATCGAGCCCAAGCAGGTCGAGCGCGCCATCAAGGACGGCCGCCATGACGCCAAGAACCCGATCTTCAACTGGCGCAAGGTCGTGGCTCAGGAATCCGTTCGCCACGAACGCTGGAACGCCAACCGCAACGTGCTCGCCTGGAAGTTCCTTACGGGCGTCGAGTACAACGATCCTGAAAAGTTCCCGTACAGCGCCGTCATCGACCGCAAGCTCGGCGTCAAGGACGCCATGGCCCTCCTGCGCCTGCACGAGGACTACATCGGTCAGGACCAGGAACTCTATCACTCCAAGTCCGAAGGCATCTGCCGCACGACGTCCCATGACTCGATCGTCTACAACCTGACGGCCGATCCGACGCTCACCGAAGCCTGGAAGACGCTCGGCCGTCCGTGCCAGTCCGTCTTCGTGCCGCTCTATCCGCTCGCCGGTCCCGCCAAGGGTACCGCCTTCACGGATCCGGCCACGGCCACGAAGGAACACTTCGCGGGCACTCCCGCCATGTTCGACTACCGCGCCGACTTCACGCCGCACAGCGTCTTCAGCGCCTCCAACAACGCCATCGACTACCTGCGCGGCGACGAACTCGCCAAGCGCACGCAGCTCATCCAGGCTGAGGAAGAAAAGTTCATGAAGGACCGCGCCGCCGTGACGAAGAAGGCCGCCGCCCTCAAGGGTGAGGAACGCACGAAGTTCCTGCACGACTACAACCAGAAGTCCTATGACCATGTCCTCAAGATCATGCAGGCCGAAAACGCCCGCCTGATGCCCAACAAGGTCAAGATCCTCGCTGACGTCGTCAAGGCCGACGGCGACGGCACGGTCGACTTCGCGCTGCTCGGCGCCAAGGGCCACGAAGTGCTGAGCGCCAACATGGAGGCGACCCGCGCCGGCATGAGCGCCAACCAGCTCAACTCCACCCGCCAGTGGAAGAACTTCGCTCCGGCTGAAAAGATGGTCTACAAGGACGTCAACAACGACGGCATCACCGACGTCGTCTTCACGTTCAAGGCCAAGGACGTCACGAAGGGCGCCGTTGCCGGCGCCGCCATGGACCTTTGGCTCTACACCCAGATCAACGGCCATCGCGTGACGGGCTTCGACGTGGTGCCTGTCGAAAACGACAAGGTCAAGATGCACAAGGGCGCCCGCGACGGCAAGGGCCTCCTTTAATCACGACGACGGGTCCACGCAGCGGGACCTGTTCCTGACCTGAAAAGAGGGCGCGCGGTTCATCGAATCGCGCGCCCTTGAGCATTGTTGCGGCATCGGATTCCGCAAACGGCAAATTTGCGCGTTCAGCCGACTCGCCGCATTCCTTCAGCATTTAGTCTGCAGATTCTAAGCTCACCCCTGTCCGATTCAAGAATTCCTAAAGCCGTTTTTCTCGAAACGATACTTTGGATTTGCAAGGCAGAACTTTTGATAGCGTTCCCTGAATTCATTTAGACAAAGGTCGTTTGCGTTGTCTGCCCATTTGTCCGGTTCGTTTTCCATTAGGGCGTCATCACACCAACCACAAAACGGACAGACGTCAAAGCTGTTTTCATCTTCGAATTGATAATGATGGCAGACCGGGCACATATGAGCGGCAGCCTGGTAATTCTCATCCTGGAAGTCGAAGTCGGGATTTTCCTTGATTTTTTGCTTGTACCATGCCTGATATTCGTTCAAGGAAAGTTCATTAAGCCCATTTTTTAGATCGTGATCTTCGTGCTGGCGTTGATCATATTTCCAGCCGCAGATCGAGCACTGCATTTCGTCTCTGAAAAGCAAATCTGTTTCTTGTAGTTCGGTGAATTCGAACTTGCCGCATACGGGACACATCATTGGGTGATAGGAACTTTTGTCAATCATTTCTTTTGGCTGTTTTTTCAGGGTTACTCAGAGCATCGGGAGCTTCGTGCTCCGGGGGCGCCGTCAGCGCAGGAAGAGCTTCGGGTAGTCGGTGCGAAGGTGCTTGTCGATCTTCTGGTTGTGTTCCGAGAGCCAGTCGATGAGCGTGCGGATCCTGCGCTTTCGGTAGGTTTCCTCGGTGGTGTAGAGGAAGGCGTCGACGCTCGGGCGCTGCCAGCCCGGCATGACGATCTGCCATTCGCCGCTTTCGAGATGCTGGTATGCGTGGTAGAGCGACATGTCGGGGACGATGCCCGCCCCGCAGGACAGGGCGCGGGCGGCGGCGATCGGGTTGCTCAGCACCATCGTCGACTTCCACGGGAGCGGCATCGTGACGCCGTTTTTGGAAAGCATCTTGACGGAGGTGCGCACGACGGAGTTGATGAGGATGCCACGGTGGCGGAAGCAGTCGGCGGGCGTCGCGGGCGAGCCGAATTCCTTCACGTAGGCTCTGGAGGCGCGGGCGATGTAGGGAATCGTGCTGCAGTAGCGCTTGACGAGGTTCGGATCATCGTGCGACGGCGCGTAGCCCATGACGATGTCGCAGCGTTGCACACCGGTGGCGTAGAGCGGATATTCGAGCGTCGTGGTCTTTGCCTTCGCGGCCTGTGTCGAAAAGACCGACGGCGCCGGTGTAGCCGCCCGAGGCGTCGATGAACGACTTCGGCACGCCGTGGGCGAGCGCGCGTTCGACGGCGGCCTGCACCTCGGCTTCGTTTCAGCCCATGACGGCTTCGGGCGCGACGGCGTCGATGCCGAACTTCACGTCAAAGCCGAGGCCTGACGATTTTGTATGTGGTTTCGAATTCGCACCAGCCCGGCTCCGGACGCTTGTGAATGGCGCGTCGAAGCGATACGGCGAGGTCGAGATACTGCTTTCCGAGGGACATGGAAGTTTCCTTTTGATTGTGGCGGGGGACTGGGCGCGGTGGACCGGACCATGCGCAGGGGCCGGATCCATTCCATGCGGGCGTCCGTTCCAGGGACTTGGTCCTCTTCGGCGGACGGCATGCGGCGCGGTCACAATTATCGAAAACCTCATGGCGGCAGAAAAGACAAATTGAGCAATGGGAATTTGCCAAAACGGCAAATTGATGACGCCTTGTGACTTCGGGAGAGGGGAAATCGTTTTTCGATCGAGAAAGCGGGTTTCAAAAACGACAAACTGCGGGTGCTTGAAATGCAAGTTCTGCGGGTAATTCCCAGATGAGGGTGAGCGGAAATGGGGAACGGGCGTTTAGGGCTCTGACGGTTCGCGACGGCTTTGCTTTAAAATGTTCATAAGCCTCTCCTGCACATGAAAAGGGGCTGTCGACGGGATCCGAAGCCCAACGCCGGTGAAGAGGAAACGGATGATTCTGAGCGCCTGTTCATTCGTCTGCTCACGCGCCTGCATCGCGCAGGTGGAAGCGAAAACCCTGCCGCGATTTTCAAAACTCCGGATCAACGCAGATGTTTTGGCACAAAAAAAGACCGCGCTCCGGGCTGTGCTGCGGGTCCCGTTTTTCAATCATTCGCAATGAGGACGAACGTGTCCTCATTTTTCTTCCCTGCCTTTCCCTCGATGAATCGTTTCCTGACGACGACGCTGTCGGCGTGTCTGCTGCTTGAGTGTTCGGCTGCCTTTGCCGAGGGGGCGCCCCTTCGCATGGGCATTTCGGGATTCGCACTTCCCGAGCATCGCACGGAGATCGTGAGGGCGACCGAGAAGGTCATTCGTCCGATGTTCGGTGAGGACGGCCTGACTGTGCGCGACTATACGGTGAGCGAGCTCGAGGAGGCCGTCAGGCGGGGCGAGGTGGACATCATTCTCAGCAGCGCTGGACTCGCGCGCCGCGTGTCGCCGTACGGCGTGAGACCTCTTGTGACCGTGACGGCGCCGGGACTCGAGAACCCGAATTCCAATGAGGGGTCGTTGCTTGTGGTTCGCGCCGACAGTTCAGTTCGGACGCTCGACGATCTGAAGGGCGCGTCGGTGAGCGCCAACCTGCCCTGGGGCTTTTCGGGATGGCAGATTGCGCTTGGAGAAGTGGCCGCCGCAGGGCATGATCCGGACCGATTTTTCGGCGAAAAGGTGTTTGTCGGACGTTCTGCAGGCATGACGGAGATCGCTCAAAACGTCCGTTCGGGCCGGACCGTCGCCGGCGTCCTGCGTTTGTGCGCCTACGAGTCGATGGCCGAGACTGATCCGACGCTGATCGACGGCCTGCGGATCGTCAGCGAGCGAAGGGAGCCGGGCATTGCCTGCAGGGTGTCCACGCAGCTCTATCCCGCGCAGACGCTCTCGGTCACGCCTCGCGTCGACGCTCAAACCGCTCGCGAGCTGATGCTGAGGCTCCTTCAGATGGCTCCGACGGCCGACGGCAGATACTGGTCCGTCGCCAGCGACTTCCATCATGTGGACGAACTGCTGAAGACTTTGAAGATCGGGCCCTACCGGTATCTTCGGGAGTGGAGCCTCAGGCGCTTTCTGGAAGTCGCCTGGCCCTGGCTGATGCTGGCGTGTTTTCTGGTCGCGGGCCTGTATTGGCACAGCCGGAGAACCGAAAGGCTTCTGGCTTTGCGCGGGGAGCTTTTGGGACGCATGTTCGCCCGTGAGGCCGAGCAGGCCGAAAGGCTCACCTTTTTGCAGCGCAGCAACACCGTCAATCAGATTTCGAGCATGGTGGCTCATGATCTGCGGCAGCCTCTGGCGGCTCTGGGGTTTTATGCCGACGGTCTGCGCATGATGGTGGACCTCGGGCGTTGCGACGAGGACAAGCTTCAGAGGTTTTCTCGAGGCATCACGAAGGAGGTGGCGAGAGCTAGCGGCATTCTGGACAGCGTCCGCGCCTACGCCCGGAACAGCCGCCATCCCCGCAGGGCACTGGTCGTCGACAATCTGATTGAAGAGGCGATCGGGATCTTTCAAGCGGGTCGTCCAAACAAGATTCACGTGGCCGTGAAGATCGCGCAGCCCGGCCTGAGCGTGAAGGGCAACGAACTCGAGCTGACGCTGGTGTTCGTCAATCTCCTTAAGAATGCACGCGAGGCCGTTGAGAAGGAGGCGGTGCGCAAGGTCTGCATTGAGGTTCGCCGCATTCCGGACGACGGCGCAACGGTGGAGGTCAGAGTGCTCGACAATGGTCCGCGTCTGTCTGACGCAAGACTGAGCGGTCTGGGCCAGCCGATTTCGAGCAGCAAGCCGGACGGGCTTGGGTTGGGGTTGTCCATTGTTCGTACGATTGTGGAGGCCCACGGCGGGCGACTGATGTTCTCTCAGGCGGTGCAGGCGGAGTATTCCGGACTCTGCGCCGTGGTGCGCCTGCCTGCGCTCGATCGCAACGGCGGGCCTGATGATCATGAAGAGGCTGATGATGAAGGCAAATGAGAAGGTTGTCATTCGGATCGTGGATGATGATCCTGCAATTCACGATTCTCTCGGGTTGATTTTCGACATGGCCGGGATGATCGTCCGGCACTACTACAGCGGCGAAGAGTTTCTGGCCGCCGATTTTCTCAATGACGCCGGATGCGCCGTGGTGGATCTTCGGATGGGCGGCATGTCGGGACTTGAGCTGCAGCAAAAGCTCAAGAGCGCTGGCTGCGGGCTCCCGCTCATCTTCCTTTCCGGTCACGGCGACATCGAGACCGCCGTCAGCGCGATGGAGGAGGGAGCCGTGACGTTTCTCACCAAGACCGTCACCGCCGACAAAGTCATGGAGGCCGTCGGGCGCGCACTGGAAGGTCGGCGCAGGGAGGCGGACGGCGTCTACGCGCTTCAGGAGCGTCTCGAGACGCTCTCAAGCCGGGAGAGGCAGATTCTGGACCTTTTGTGCGCAGGCCTATCCTGCAGAGCCGTCGCGGACAGGCTCGTCATATCCCTGAGGACTGCGGAATGTCATCGCACGTCGGTGATGAGAAAGCTCCACTGCGCCGGTCTGAAGGAGTTCGAGGCGCTTCTGCCGAAGCTCTCGAAATGAAAATGCCGCACTCCCGAGGGGGAGTGCGGCTTTGTCAGTTATGTACGGTCTGGAGATCAGCGCTTGGTGCGGCCGGCGGCTTCCTCACCAGCAACACGTCCCCAGATGACGGCGGCGGTCAGCTGGGAGCCGACGATGTAGTCGTCGTAGAAGAGCCCGCCGATGGCGTTGCCGGCGGCATAGAGTCCGGGAACGGGACGGTTTTCGGTATTGAGCACCTCGGCCTTCTTGGAAATCTTCGGACCGCCGAAGGTTGCCGTCATGCCGCCTTGGAACGGGAATGCTAGGAACGGGCCCTTGTCCAGCACCGGCGCATTCTTGAGGGTGTTGGGCGGCGTCAGCGAACCGGACTTGCCAGACTTGACGGCGGCGTTGTAGTCGGCGACGGTCTTCTCAAGCGCTTCGATCGGGACGTTCATCGCCTTGGCGAGCTCGGCGATGGTCTGACCCTCATAAATGGGCGCCTTGGCCTTCTTGTAGCGTGCGATGCGGGAGGCGACGGTCGAAACGTCGACAACCTTCTGGTCGATGATGATGTACGCCCAGTTGTCCGGCGTGATCTGAGGAAGTTTCTTGGCGATGTAGACGTAGGTGTTGACTTCGTCGATGATGCGCTGCGCTTCCTTGTTGACGATGATGCCGTAGTTGACCATCAGCGAGGGATTGGCCTTCGTTGGGCCGTGAATCGGACCGCTGTGGTACTGATCCATGTTGACGTACTGCGGGAAGAACGGACGGGTCAGCTCGATGTTTTCACCGGTCAGCGTGGCCGCGCCGCGCAGCGGCATCCAGGCAACGCCGCCGCCCATGTACTTGCAGATCATTTCCTTGTTGTTGTGGAATCCGCCGGTCGCGATGATGACGCCGCCCTTGGCGTGGAAGTCGATGACTTCACCCTTGGTCGTGACTGCGCGAACGCCGGTGCAGGCAAGAGCCGGCGTCTTCAGAAGCTCGATGGCCTTCGTGTTGAAGAAGAGCGTGATGTTCTTGGAAGCCTTGACGGCGTCAAGGAGCTGCGTGGTGAGCTGGGCGCCGCCGGGCTTCTTCGGACCGTCGACGACGTGGCCGCGCACGGTGGCGGGCCAGGGTTCTTCGTGCATCTTCTTCCACTGGATGCCGACGCGGTCGGTCAGCCACTGAATGCATTCGCCGGACTTCTCGACGTACATGCGGGTGAGTTCGGGATCGCCGCGGCCCATGGAGACGTCCATCATGTCCTTGTAGAACTCGTCGAGCGTGTCGCTCAGGCCGTCGCGCTTCTGCACGAAGGTGTTCGTGGCGTTGAAGTGGCCGCCGGCATAGATCGTGTTGCCGAACGGACCGAACATTTTGTCGAGGAGCGCGACCTTGGCGCCCTTGTCAGCGGCTTCAAGCGCGGCGGAAAGGCCCGCACAGCCCGCGCCGAGCACGACGACGTCGAAATGCATTTCGGAGGCTCCGGCGGGTTTGGCGGAGGCGGTGTTGGCGATGGTGGCGGCGCCGGCGGCTGCGGCGGACATCAGGCCGGTTTTCAGAAGAGTGCGGCGGTCCATGTCACGAATGGTCATGTTGTTTCTCCTTTGATTCTGAAGGAAGAGTTTCTTCAGTTGGAGTCATTGTGAATTTCGCGGACGCTAACGCTTTTGATTCCCGTCAACGCAGGTGAAGGACGGGGCCGCCCCAAGCCGGACGTCGTTGATCGGCCTCGTCCGACGGTGATTTCAGTGCTTGATCGGGAACGGAATGGGGGCTCTTTCTGCGGGGCCGAAGCTTCTTTGTTGACTCTTCTGTTCTCGCCGACAGTCGTTTCTTTGGGTTGGGAGACTCTTTTTCCGGGGATCGCCGCCGTTCGCCCAGGGGCGGCCGGGGAAGCAGGACGTAAGCTGTCTTTCGCTCAGTTGGCGGGGGACTCGCCGTCGGGGCATGGCTCGGGAGAAACACATCTCGGGAGAAAGGCAAAGATCGGTCCGAAGATTGCCCCTGATTGCATGTCCTGCAGGCGTTTACGCCATGGAGCGTCAGACGGGACTAGGATGGAGGCAGGGTAGAAACGTCGGGAAACAGTCATGTCCGTTCGGACATTTCAGGATTCGCGTTCGATTCACACGGCGGCCGTACCGGCTGGCGACAGGGAAGATTCTTCAACGTCGGAAGACGAAGCCGAAAGTCTCGTGGCCTTTGCGACGCTTGACGAGCATGAGCTTGAGTTTCTCCGCTTTATTTCGAGCGATCCGGCCTATCGCGGGCCGCACGTTCCGGGTTCGGAGGAGATCGCACAATTCAGACGTCGGCACGACGAGAAGGTGGAATTCTGGCACGCCTGACGACGTGATCCAGTTCTACGTCGACGCCTTCAAGAAGACGATGGAAGATCCCGCCAGCATCGAACAGCACAAGAAGGCCGGCCTCTCCATGAGCTTCATGGACAACAAGGAACTCGGCGAACTCATCAAGAAGCAGGAGGTCTTCTGCCGTGATGAAATCGCCAAGCTGTACAAGTAAGGCCTGAGCGCAGAGGAGTCAGCCAAGCTGCCGAGGGCTGGGGTTACTTCCCTAACGGTCATGAAGCATCCTCCTGCGGGCGGCCGTCGGAGGATGCTTATCTTTGCAGGGACACCTCGTTTTGTTCTTGCCAAGAACGCCAACGTTCAGTCTCTCGCAGCCTCCGCAGCACTTAGCCCCGCAATGCGTCCGAAGACTAAGGCGTCATTGACGCCGTTGGCGCCCATTCTGTTGACGCCATGAATTCCTCCGGTAACTTCACCGGCAGCCCAGAGGCCTGGAATGAGAGTACCGTCTTCTCGAAGCACTTGAGCTTTCGGACTGATGCGTACTCCGCCCATGGTGTAGTGTACGGTCATTGCAGCGTAGCAGCCCCAGAAGGGAGGTGTTTTGATTTCATGACGAAGCTCTCTTGGGTTCTTGCCGAGAGGATCGATTTTAGAGCGGACGCTCCGGTTGTACGCTTCGACGGTTTCCTGAAGTGTTTTCGGAGGCAGCCTCATGGCGTTTGCGAGCTCTTCAACAGTATCTCCTCGCCAAGCATCTCCTGTTTCGACGCCGAGAACGGTTTCCTTCTGAACGAGGATGTCGTAGCTGCGAAGACCTTCGTCATCGACAATTGAGAATGCGGTTTTGTCAGGCAGAGCAAGCACCTTGTCTCTGAGTACGTCTCGTCGTTCATCCTCGCGGACGAATCTTCTGCCTTCATGGTCGACGAATATGAAGCGTGAGACGTCGTTGTGCAGGCGCACGCGTCGTTGTCCTCCAGGAGGACGGCCGGGCAAGCATTGAACTTCCTCGAGATCCACGAGCAGAGCGCCGAGTTTTCGGGCGGCAACGAGTATTTCACCAGTTGAGCCCGGCGTATTGTCGTTGGTCAATCCGGCCAATCGCGGAGCGAAGCGTGAAATCAGGGCTTGATTGGCGCCAAAGCCGCCTGTGGCGAGTATGACGCCGATGCGAGGTGTCAGAAGAATTTCTTCCCTACGGCTCTGAACGAGAACCTGTATTCGACCGTCTTTGGCTGTAGACAGGTCCGTCGCTCGCATACCTGTTCTGATGACGGCGCCGTTCTTCATGGCGATATTGAGCATGGTACGGATGTAACCTTCTCCGTTGGGAAGAACGGGCAGATGACAGCGAGGCCAGTGTGCGCCGTAGATCTCGATGATGCGATCCTTGAACCTCATGCCATTCGCCTCAAGGTAGGCCAGCATGTCACTGGCTCCTGCGACGAGAAGTCGAACGAGTTTAGGGTCGGATTTGCCTCCACCGTTTTCAAGAATCTGCTGTTCGAAGAGCTCAGGACTGTCCTTGATGCCTTGACGTTTCTGTCTGGCGGGATCTATGGCTGCGTAGAAACCGCCGGAGTGGAGAGTATTGCCGCCGACAGTACCTTGCTTTTCAAGTACGAGAACGCGAAGGCCCGATTCTGAGGCTGCAGCGGCTGCGCTGAGACCAGCGGCGCCTGAGCCGATAACGACAACATCCCAGTTCTCGTGCTCGACATGCGCCCGAAGCCCAGTCCAAGGAAGGAGGCCGAGGGTCAGAAGAAGAGAGCGTCTGTCAGTCATGATCGGTGGCCTCGACGGCAATTCGGAACGTGGTTTCGATGGGTTCGTCGATTTGTCGGAGAAAGTCTGCCAACTCGACTGCGGATCGCAGACCTAGCTTGTGAGTCAGGTTGCTTCGATGGGTCTTGACAGTTTGTTCGGAAATGGACAAATCAATGGCGATCTGCTTGCTGAGCGCACCTCTCGCGACCATGCGGCAGATTATCTTTTCCTTGTCAGTGAGTGAGTCATGGAGACGGAGCAGTTCCTGTTGTTTCTTCATTCGGAGGCACAGCCGGACATGCCAGTCGACCAGACGCCTCACGGCGCTTTGGAGATCGTCTGGGTTCATGGGTTTGCGGACGAAGTCTGCAGCTCCGCGCTTGAGTGCCATGACTGCGCTCTCGATGTCGCCGTGACCTGTAAGGAAGAGGATAGGAACGGTACGCTTCTGCCGTCGAAGAACCTCCTGCAGTTCAAGGCCGCTCATGCCGGGCATTCGGATGTCGAGTACGAGACATCCAGGGCGATCGGGATCGTCCTTTTCAAGAAAATCTGCTGCGCTTTCAAATTCCTGCACCATCCAACCGTCGAGACGGAGAATGAAGGCTTCGGATTCACGAACGCGAACATCGTCATCAACAACGCGGACGATCGGATTGAGAGTGTCGGTCATGACTTTTTCCCTTGAGTGTTCTTTGCAGGGCCGCCTTCGGCAAGTGCTGCAGGTATCACTACGATTGCTGTGAGCCCTGTTTTGGCTCGTTCATAGAAGAGTCCTCCGCTGTGAAGCTCGACGATGCCTCGGCAGAGAGTAAGTCCAAGTCCCAAGCCGTCGGATTTCATGCTGATGACGGGACTGCAGAGCTGTTCGAAGGTTCTGTCATCAATAACAGGACCAAAGTCACGCACGCAGAGTCTGACGTTGGGCCCGTCGGTCTGAGCATGGATGGCAATGTGCTTCGTCTCACAATCTTTCATGGCGGACGCACCGTTTTTGAGGAGGTTGTAGACGACAAGCTCCATCTCGAGACGGTTGACCCAGACGTGAAGGGAGTCGGGAATGTCAACGTCGATGGTCACGTTTTCTGCTGTCGTCGAATGGCTGAAAGTGCGTACGGCTGCGTCGACGATCTCGCGGACGGAAATCTCATCCCGTTCAGAGGTACGGCCTTTGGCATAGAATCGGACTCGTTCAACGATGTCGGATACGCGCTGAGATTCTTCAACGATGACATTTGAAGTGTGGACGACTATAGGATCGTCACCGAACTTTCTTGACAGATAAATGCGAAGTCCCGTTGAGAAGTTGATGAGGGATGTGATCGGTTGTAACACCTCATGAGCTAGCATGCTCGACATCTGCGAGACGATGCCGGCGCGTTCGATCTGGGCCATGCGATGGCGGCTTTCTCTGGCTTCATGCTCAAGCGTGATCTGCTTTTCCAATGAGTCCCGAAGCTGGCGTGTCCGTAAGTCCACGAGACGGTTGACGCGGACGATGTGAACGAGCATGAGGAAGATGAGAAACATGCCGGCGAGAACCCAAATCATGTACCTTTCCCAGAAAATCTGCCAATTGAAAGTTCTCAGATAGGAGTACGGTCCGAGCTTGAGGGTCTTGTAAAGTTCGTCAACTCCTTTGAAGTCGGCTGCAATTGTCCAGGCGTAACCGTCGTGAGATACGGGTTGGCTCATGAGCTCAAGCGTCAACAGCTTGAGCAGCGATGACGAGACGTGAGGAAGCGAGGCGATTACGACATCTGGGTAAAGCGGTGCCGATCGGGCGCAGGACAGAAACTCTGCAGGCTGCAGATTAATGACCCGAAAGGCATTCTTTCTGTAGGCATGCTGCATCATGAGCGATTCGAGCTTGCAGGCGGGAAGAATCCCGGCGTCAGCTTCTCCGTAGAGCACCAGTTCAGCAACCCCGGGCTCTCGGTAATGAGTGAACGTCTTCTCGCCCCAGAAGGTGTCGGGATCGTGGCCTTCACGGCTGATCAGCGCTTGCGTGATGAGCCATCCGTCAAAACTCGAGTCGTCGACGGCGGCAACTTTTCGTCCCTTGAGGTCGGAAAGCGTCTCAATGTCTGAGCGGTCCTGCCTTACGATGATGGCGGCACTGACGGCTTTTGATGGGTCTGTCGTTCGGGGACTTTGACGTACTGCAAGCTCGCGGGCACCCCATCGCTTCTCGCCGTAGGCGAAAAGTCCGCTGTCGGACATCAGGATGTCTATCTCTCTGCTTTGGGTGACCTTGTCGAAATCCGACGTCGGGAGGAGTTTGGACTTGATGGCGCATCCAGGCAGCGCCTTTCTCAAACGGGCCATTGTAGGTCCCATTGTCTCGACGAAGAAAATCGGATCGAGTGTTTCCTGAACTCCAACCGTAAATCGGCACGCCTGTGCTGTGTCAGGCTTGTCTTCATGATGAGCGGCGTGAGAAGGGAAAACGATGGCCAGCAAAAGCATCAGAAGGACAGGGAGGCTCGATGGCAGGTGCATGGGAAAAGCAGGGATAAAAGGAAAAACAAGGTCGCCGAAGATAACTTTATCTCCGGCGACCTCGGGGATCAATGTCTGAGGCGCTCAGACTGATGTCTTGTCAACCTGTCACTTTCCTTTTGCCACGGCAATGCCGGTCAGGCGGCCGAAAGTAAAGATGTCGCAAATGGCGTTGCCGCCAAGGCGGTTCGTACCATGAATGCCACCAGTCACTTCACCAACGGCGTGAAGATGCGGAATGACCTGACCGCGACGGTCGATGACCTGAGTGTCGGAGTTGATGATCACGCCACCCATCGTATGATGGACGCTCATCCCTGCATAAGCGGCATAGAAGGGCGCTTTTTCAAGTTTGCGAAGCATGTTGGGAGCCTTGCCTAGCGCATCCTTTTGAGCATCGACGCCTGCGTTGAAGTCGTCGATCGTCTTGCGGAGCACCTTGGCGTCGACGCCCATCTTCTTGGCGAGTTCTTCAAAGGTGTCGGCCTTCCATGCGTCTCCGGTTTCAAAGCCCTTGAGAATGCCAGCCTGATGACCAGGGTTCGTCTCGTCAAAGCCGTTCTGGTCGATGATCGAGAATGCGGTTTGTTTGGGCAACGAGAGAACGGCGTCCCGGATGACGTCTCGGCGGGCGTCTTCGGCAACGAAACGCTTGCCGTCGAGACCGACCATGATGAAGTTCTTCACGATCAAGTGCATGATGACGCGATGTTTGCGTCCCGGAGGGCAACCGGGGTTGCACTGGATGAAGTCGAGACCGGTCATGTCAGCGCCAATGTCTGCGAGAAGCGGGAGCAGGTCACCCGTTGCCCCTGCATGGTTTGTCGTCGTCAGGTTCAGCATGCGCGGGTCATGCAGGGCGCGCATCTTTGGATTGGCTGCGAAGCCGCCTGCGGCAACAACTACGGACATTGTGGCTCGAACCGAATGTTCGGCCTTCTGACGATCTTCATAAACGATGCCAAGGACTTCGCCTTCGAGCGGCTGTTCGCGAACAATGCGGATCACGCGGGCGTTGCGGCGAATCTCAATGCCAAGCTTGTCGCACTGGGCCTTGAGTACCTTGATGTAGTCGGAACCGAGGGAGCCGAACGGAGCATGGCAACGCGGATAGAGGCCGCCGTAGATCTGGTAGATCTCAGGCTTGAACTTCATGCCCATGCTTTCAAGCCACTGGACGGCAGCGTAGGAGTTCTTGGTCATCGTCTTGACGAGTTCCGGGAAGGCGCGGCCGTCGCCGCCTTCATAGGTGTTCTTGAAATGATTTTCGGGGGAGTCCTTGATCTTCTGGGCTTCCTGACGCGAAGGGTCATAGCTGTTAAAGCCGCCTCCGGAAATGGCGGTGTTGCCGCCGATGTAGCCCATTTTTTCGAGAACGAGCACGCGCTTGACGCCCTGCTGCCTGGCCATTACGGCCGAAGCAAGACCTGCACCACCGGAACCCACCACCACCAGATCATAGGTTTCGTCCCATTTGGCGGGAATCTTGCAGACGCCAAGAGGCGATTCCTTGGCATTAACGACAGACGAGCCGAGAAGAACTGCGGCACCCGATGCGGCGCCACTGAGCAGTTGACGACGAGAGAGATCAGTCATGATTTCCTCCTGAAGTGAGTTCAGCGAAGTTCAACCTTCGTTATGAGAACATTCTCGAAGACTTGGCTTACCAGTTCATCACCTCATGTTCGTATTGATTTTCTTATCATGTTGAGTAACAATAAAAAGTTATCTTGTTAAATTCATGAAGCGGAAACGCTGTGGGGCAGGGAGGTGGCAAGTTTTTGGGACAAGGTTTCGAGCTGTACTGCTGTAGTCAAACGCCTGTTGCAATAGGATATGCCCGCATCGATGAACTGTGCCCTCGGGACTAGATTTCGGCTGTCTTTTGTACAGAACCGATTTGGGAGGAACCCTCATGTCCCGACATTTTTTCAAGCTTGCAACCACAGCTCTCGTCGTCGGTCTTGTCAGCGCCTGCGCTCAGGCGGGCGTTGATCCCGCAACGC
>NZ_KQ968537.1:0-1237 GCF_001578585.1 Sutterella sp. KLE1602 | reverse complement strand
GATCCCGCAACGCTTCCCGTCAAAAACCTCAAGGTCGACGTGATCTTCGTCGGTGCGGGGGGTACGGGTCTGGCCGTTGCTGTGGCCGCGCGCCTTGCCGGCGCCGAGGTGCTCGTCATTGAAAAGCTCCCGATGGTGGGCGGCAGCTCGCTTTTGCGGGTGGGGCCATTGCTGCTGGAGAATCCAATGCTCAGAAGCAAGCTGGAAGCTAGGGGACCTCGACCGAGGAGTTTGTCAAGATCTGGCTCAATGACCAGAAGCGCTCCTCCGCGGGCGGCGATTCCTCCGTCTTGTGCGCGCCATGGCCAGAGAGTTTACGGTGACTGCCAACTGGCTCGAAGACAAGATCGGCCACAAGTATGCGACCCCGCGTCCCTTTGGCTACGGTGGGTCCGACTTTGCGCATGCGCCTGCTGAATCCCCCGTACCCGCATCCAGCCGCGGTTCCTCTCCTGCCGGCGGCAGGTTCGTGATCCAGAACCTGATGAAGTTCCTTGATGCCCATCAGGTGCCCGTCATGAAGGGGACGCCTGCGGACGACCTCATTTTCAATGAAAAGGGCGACGTAGTCGGCGTCAAGGCGCACAACGGCAAGCTTCGCTATGAAATTTCGGGCAAGGCGGTCGTGCTCGCCACGGGCGGCTTCCCGCACAACAGGGCGATGCTTGAGAAGCTGGTGCCCGACTATGTTCCCTATGCCGACCTGTCCGTTGCGAGCATTGGCGACACGGGTTACGGCATCAGCATGGCCGTCAGGGCAGGTGCGGCTCCCTACACGGATGCCTGGGTGATCGGCCTGTACCTCAACAGCGAAAAGAAGGAACTCAACGGGGTCATCACGTCGAAGGACAAGTACAAGGACCGCGTCTTTATCAATGAGAAGGGCCTTCGCTTCACGAACGAAAACCTGCCGTATCTCACCGACGCCGTCGTGAAGGAAAAGGCCGTCTGGGGCATCGCTGATTCGTCTGATCCCGAAAAGGTGAAGGCCGCTCTCAAGTACAACGACCCGAAGTACGCTGTCAGGGGCGACACCTGGGAAGCGCTCGCTGCCGCAATGGGCGTGCCGCCTGATGCACTCGCCAGGACGATGAAGGATTACAACGCCGCTTGCACGACGGGGGACGACAAGGCGTTCGGCAAGGCCAAGGAGTTCCTGAAGCCGTTCGCAAAGCCTCCCTTCTTTGCGGTTCGCGTGGTGCCCAAGACGGGCGGAACCATTGGCGGCGTGAAGGTC
>NZ_KQ968536.1:0-41392 GCF_001578585.1 Sutterella sp. KLE1602 | reverse complement strand
AGGCCGCGTTCCACGGACTTCCGAGATGAACCAAGAAAAAGACCGCCCCGACTCCGCATGGGAGCAGGACGGCCGAATGCTCGGGAAGCCGCCTTCAGGAGGTTTTCACCCTGCGGGCGGCGTCATGCCGGCGGGTTCGGGAAAGGATCAGTATTCCTCGAACATGCGGGCGATTTCCTTCGGATCGTTCGTCTTCGTCAGAGCGAGCTGGAGAAGGAGACGGGCCTTCTGGGGATTGAGCGTGCGGCCTTCAATGAAGCCGGCCTTGTTGTACTGCTCCACGTTCGGGCAGACCACGCCGGAGCCCGTGCGCGAGGAGAGCACCACGGCGATGCCCTTCTGGACGGCTTCGGCAAGCGCGGGCTCGGTCTGGCCGTGAACGGAACCATTGCCGGAACCGGCGTGCACGATGCCCTTGGCACCCGCGGCGATGGCGGCGTCGGCAAGGACGCGGTCGTCGCTGGCGTGCGTGTAGAGGATGTCGACGCGCGGCAGCTTGTCAAGCTTCGAGACATCGAATTCGCTCTGGTGCGTGTGACGCATGGCGGGGTTGCGCAGGAAGTAGTTCTTGCCGCCGGCGATGTAGCCGAGGTAGCCCAGGTCGGGCGACTTGAATGTGGCGACGTTCGTCGTATTGGACTTCGTGACGTCGCGGCCGGATGAGATCTGGTCGTTGAGGGCCACGAGCACGCCACGGTCCTGCGCCTTCGGGTCGGCGGCGAGCTTGACGGCGTTGAGAAGGTTCATCGGACCGTCGGCCGAAATAGCCGTGGCGGGACGCATGGCGCCGATCACCACCACGGGCTTCTTGCTCTTGACCGTGAGGTTGAGAAAGAAAGCGGTCTCTTCAAGCGTGTCCGTGCCGTGCGTGATGACGATGCCGCTCACCTTCGGATCGGCGAGAAGCTCGTTGCAGCGCCTGGCCAGCGTCAGGAGGACCTGGTCGGTCAGGTTGTTGGACGAGATCTTCACGATCTGCTCGCCCGTCACCGTCGCGTAGTCCTTGATCTGCGGAACAGCGTCAATCAGCGTCTGGATGGCCAGGTCGCCCGCCTTGTAGCCCGTGGTCTGCGTGGCAGAGGCGGCGGTGCCGGCAATCGTGCCGCCCGTGGCGAGGATCGCGACCTGCGGAAGGTCGGCGGCCATGGCAAAGCCTGCGGAAAGCGTGAGCGCGGCGGCGAGAAGCGTCTTCTTGAAGTTCATGTCTGTCTGTCCTTTGGTTTGGGTCAACATCCGGACTCTGCGGTCCCGGGTCATGTCCGCGCCCTT
Source organism: Sutterella sp. KLE1602 (assembly GCF_001578585.1). Taxonomy (NCBI): domain Bacteria; kingdom Pseudomonadati; phylum Pseudomonadota; class Betaproteobacteria; order Burkholderiales; family Sutterellaceae; genus Sutterella; species Sutterella sp. KLE1602. The sequence continues at coordinate 40,123 of NZ_KQ968536.1, read as the reverse complement.
GTCGGAGCGCGACGGACGATTCATTTTGCCAAACGAGCCCGTGCACACCCTAGAGGACAAACCCCGACGACGCCGAGGGAGAACCCGAATAGCACCCCCGCCAATCACCTGACGAACAAGGAGAAATGAGCAGGCGACGCCTTAAGGCGACAGATGAAGTCTCCTCCTGTGGCCGCAAAGCGGCTTTCACAGCCTTTCGGCTTGACAACAGAGCGTGATCACCCGCTCCGAATGCAAAAAAACGGCGCCTTCAGGGTGCGAAGGCGCCGTTTTTCAATCAAAGGACGCTGCGGATCAGGTCGCGGCGGTCCTGCGGCTGTTCCAGAAGTGAAGCAGCAGGACGGTGCCGATGAGCGCAACGACGGCGGTCGTAATCGAGAGGATCCAGTTGCCGCCCGTCAGGCCCGCGACCACGTAGCCCAGGCAGGCGGAGAACGCCACCGTGAGGCTGTAGGGCATCTGGGTCGAGACGTGCTCGATGTGGTTGCATCCCGAGCCTGCCGACGAGAGAATCGTCGTGTCCGAAATGGGCGAGCAGTGGTCGCCGAAGACGGAGCCCGCGAGCGTGGCGGAGAGCGCGACGACGGTGAGGCCCGGATCGATGGCCTCGACAACCGGCACCACGATCGGGATCAGGATGCCAAACGTGCCCCAGGCCGTGCCCGTAGAGAAGGACAGGAAGGCGGCGATCACGAAGATCACGGCCGGCAGGAAGATCGACCACTCGGCGCCGCCCGAGGTCACGATGGACTGCACGAAGAGCGGGGTCTGGAGAAGGTCGCGGCAGACGCCGGAGAGCGTCCAGGCGAGCACCAGGATGATGTTGGCCGGAAGCATGAGCTTCATGCCTTCGACGAGGCCGCTCATGAAGTCCGTGAACGGCACGAGACCGCGCGGGACGTACATCAGGAAGGCAATGCCGACGGCGCCGAAGGAGGCCCAGACGAGGGACGGCGCGGCGGAGGAGTTGCCCAGCGCGGAGGCGAAGGTGTGGTACTTCGGATCAGCGCCCCAGTAGCCGCCCGAGTACATCAGCGCGAGCACGCAGAAGACGATCAGGGAGGCGATGGGCACGAGCATGTCCCAGAGCGTGCCGTGCGGATTGGCGTTGGGCGGCTCGGCGGAGGACGTAGCGGCGGTCGACGTGAACTGTTCCCCCTTGGCGGCGCGCTCCTCGCTCTTGCGCATCGGGCCGAAGTCGAAGTCGGTCACGACGATGAAGACGATGAGCAGCAGGCAGAGCAGCGCGTAGAAGTTCCAGGGAATCGTGGCGATGAACGCGGCCATGTCGCTTTCGAAGGCCGTGGAGCCCTGCAGTGAGGAGCCGACGGCGGCGGCCCAGCTCGAAACGGGCGCGATGATGCACACCGGAGCGGCCGTCGAGTCGATGATGTAGGCGAGCTTCGCACGGGCGATGTTGTAGCGGTCGCAGATCGGACGCATCACCGTGCCCACCGTGAGGCAGTTGAAGTAGTCGTCGATGAAGATGAGCGCGCCGAGACCCGTGGTGGCTGCCAGGGCGCTCTTGCGGCCCTTGATGCGCTTGACGGCCCAGTTCCCGTAGGCTTTCGTGCCGCCCGACATGGCGACGACGTAGACGAGGGCGCCGAGAAGCGAGCAGAAGATCAGGATGTTGAAGTCGACCTTGTTGCCCATCACGGTGAACGCGCTTTCAAGCGTGCCCATCAGGACGTTGCCGTCCATGCCGATCGTATAAATGAGGGTACCCGTCAGAATGCCCAGAACGAGGGAGGAGAGAACCTCCTTCGTAATGAGCGCAAGAGCAATGGCCACGATCGGCGGGACGATCGAAAGCCATCCGGCGTTAAACGGTTCCATGAGAATCGCTGTCCTTTGGTTTTCGTGCGGCAGGACCCCCTGTCCCGGAGCCCTGCGGCCCGCATGCGCCTCTCTTTGACCGCACGCAGGCAGCTGATGCCGCTGTTTGTCATTGGGTTGTAAGTCCTTCAATCCTCTTCCCCGCAGGTGTCGGTCCCGCGAGGACGTAGTGGCGGATTTTAGGCTGATGCGAAGTGTAGCAAGGCGTAACAGACTTCAACAGGAAAAAGCGCCGCAACACCGCATTGCTCAACCTGCATTGGCGTAAGTGCCTAGATGACGACCCCAAGAGACCCGGGTTAACCCTGGCGTTTTCAGACGGCGCGGGCGTCCCTCAGCCCGAATGGAACGCGAGGCGGTGACGTCTCGCGGCGAACTGTCCGCCGGCATCCATGAGGCTGCCGATGCGTCACCTCCCGGAACCGTCACCCGTCAGAGGAACGGATGCGAAAAAAGGAGCCGAGCGCGAGCTCAACTCCCTTTTGAAGGATCGGGCAGGATCCCGGCCTCGGGCGAGGCCGGATTCAGCCATTAGGGGCGATAGGTCAGACCAGCCTTCAGGCAGGCGTCCTTCACGACGGGGTTGACATTGCCCTGGAGCTTCTCGATGCGTGCGGCGCGGGTGCACTCCCACTGCACGACAGGATGCTGCTCGTTCCAGTTCTGGGCGAGGCGGCGCTGGCGGTCGCTCATGCGGAAGACGGGTGCATAGGCGCCCTCCATGTAGAGCATGGCGCGGGCGATCTCGCCGCGGGAGCGCTCGGGCGGCTCGGCGCGGCGGCCGTCGATCTTCATCTCGCAGGTGCCGAAGGTGTTGGGCACGCCGGGCAGGAGCTCGTAGTTGTAGTTCGAGCGGATGGCGTTAACGGCACCGACGGCGGGGAACAGGTTGTACATGTCGGCCTGCATCAGGCGGTATTCGGCAGACATCTTCTCGGCGCAGCGACGGCCCTTGTAGAAGTGGCCCTTTTCATTCGTGCAGCGACCGTCCCCTTCGCGCCACTCCTTGAAGGCGCGGCCGAAGTTCTCGGCGGGCACGACGTGCTCCCACTCGACGCGGCCCGCGCGCTCCTTGTGCTGGGGCGCGACGAAGCCCGCAGGCAGACTGACGTTCTTCTGCTTGTCGAAGGCGTAGCCGCAGTAGAGCGTCACGCGATGGTCGAAGTAGACCTTGCGCTCGAGCATCTTCTTCGAGTCACGGAAGTCTTCGTTCGTGGTGTTTCCCGCAGCGAGGGCGCCGAGGGCGAACGTGGCGGCCATCAGGGCGGCCGCGGTGCGGACAAGAGTCATTTATGTCTCCTTCCCATTTCGGGTTCTCTCAATGTCCGTCCATCATACCGAGATTGTCCGCAACTCGCGCCCCCTTTTCTCCCCATCCGACCGCCTCCCGCCCTCAGAATTCCCCTCGCAAATGTTGCGGCATCTTGCCGCCCGACTTAATCCAAAACGACTGTGCTGCAGGCGTTCAGCCCGCTTTCTTAAGAAATGCCTCATCAGGGCAAACCCTTGGAAAAACTTTCTTACAATACCCGAGTCATTTACTCGGGTATTTGCCTTGCGAACGATTCTCAGGTTCGATATAGTTCATTTCAACGAAACACGGTTCCACTGCAAAACAGCGTGAGGGGTCGCGCTGAGTGGCAGGCGGATGAGCACCGCCTCGAACAAACCGAACGTTCTTTCTCCTGCGTTCGAGATCGTGTTTTGATGGGTCTGAGGACAGCCCGCCCAGCAGCGATGCTGGGCGGGCTTCTCTTTTTGCGCGGGAAGCATCCGCCCGCACCGTCCTGCGGCTCCACCCCTTCTGAAAGTTGCTAAAGTAGCCTCAGGTACCGCGCCCTGCGGTGACATTTTGGGACTCAGTCATGAAAGAGATTTTTCCCTGGATCTTCGCCGCCGCGCTGCTCCTTGCCGGCTCCGCCTTCCTCTACGCGGGCGTGAAGCTCACCTCCACCGCCTGGACGCTCAAGACGAGCGGCGAGCAGACGACCGCGACGATCGAGCGCGTCGAGGTTCGCGAGGCCCACGTCAGGAAGGACGATGCGCCTGCGATCGTGCACTACTACACCGAGGTCGTCTCGTTCACGGCCTGGGACGGCAGCAAGGTCGAGGCTCGTCTGCCCGAGAAGAACGACGACGAGGCCCGCGGCAGCCCCGGCGACCCGATCGAGATCCGCTACCGCCACGACGATCCCTCGGTGGCCGCTCCCGTCAACGGCAGTCCGCTCGGCATTCAGGGGCCGATCCTCATCATCGCGGGTCTGGCGCTTCTCGCCTTCGGCGCGCGCTGGACGATCGTGAAGCTCCTCTGACTTGCGCCGCACGAAACAAAACGGCCCCGCAGGCTTGATGTCCTGCGGGGCCATTTTGTTTTCATCGGACGCCGTCCGCGCCTCAGGCGAGGCACAGGCGGCTCAGACGGTCTCGCTTAGTCCTTGCGCTTGTTGTTGGCGAAGAAGTTGGCGGCCTGGATGTCCGTCGTGCGGATCGTGAAGACCTGGTTCGTCAGGTCGTCCGTGAGCGCCTCGGCGTCGTTCATGACCTTGAGGTTGAACTCGTTGAGGAGCTTGCTGGCGGCCTTCGGGTCCTTCTTCACGACTTCCATGTACTTCTTTTCCATGTCGGCCTGGGCCTTGGCGGTGTCGGCTTCAAACGTCTTGTAGGCAGCCTTCACGACCGGGGCGAGCTTCTGGTAGTCCGTCATGACGAGCGTCTGGAGCTTGCGGTACTTCCAGTAGATCGACTTGCTGTCGGCCTTGTCCGTGCCCATGCCGTAGTGGGCCGGGTAGGATTCGAGGCCGTGGTAGTACGGAACGTAGCAGGAGAGGTCGGCCATGCCGATGCCCACGTAGGCGACTTCGCCGATTTCCTTCGGCAGCCACGGACGGACGTGCATGACGTGGGATTCATACGTGCGGAACACGCTGATCGGACGCCACGGTTCGTTGCCGTTGAGGACGGGGCTGTACGGATCGTGGTCCGTGCCCTCGTAGTGGTTGCGAAGCATCGTCTTCATGTCGTCGACGGTGAGCTTCTTTTCGGGCTTGAGGTAGACCGGGTACGTACGGCCTTCGTCGGGCTTCTGTTCGAGGCTCGGGTTGAAGAGCTTCTGAATCTGCCAGACGCGCGGGTCGTTGTAGACGCGGTCGCGGGCGTCGTCACGGCAGTAGGCCTTCGAGAAGTTGAACTCGCCGTCCTTCTTCGGATCGTAGAAGCCGTTCTTTTCAGCCCAGCTCACGAGGGTCTTGGAGGCCATGAAGTCGGCGCTCTTGGCGTCGTACTGCTGCAGGCGGCCCTGGTTGCCGGAGGCGAAGTACGTGTCCTTCGGGGTGCGGTGAGCCATCCACTGGTGGCCCGTGCCGGTTTCGAAGTACCAGACTTCCTTCTGGTCGACGAACACCACGCCGAAGCCTTCGCCGGCGCCGATCGTCTCGACGATGGAGCCGAGGATCTCGATGCCTTCGCGGGCGGTCTTGGCACGCGGCAGGACGACGTCATGGATGTCGTCTTCGGTGATGCCGGTCTCTTCGTTGTACGGGTCAAGCTTCAGGGCGTCGTCGCGGGCGAAGATCGATTCCGTGCCGGAGATGCCGACGCCGGCTTCATTGAAGCCCACGGCGCCGTGCAGCTGGGTCTTCCAGTTGGGCACCGTCGTGTAGCGCATGCTCTCCTTGGGGAGCGGATATTCGAAGTTCGTCGCACCGTCATGGTCCTTGGTGCGGTACATGCCGGACTGGTTCTTCTTGGCCGGATGAATGACGAAGTGCTGAGCCTTGAGGGCGCTGCTGTCGGCCGCACGCGCGACGAGGAAGGAACCGTCGGCGGTGGCGCCTTCACCCACCACGACCGTGGTACAGGCGAGGGCGGAAGCGGAAAGCGCGGTCGTGACGGCGAGCATCAGGGCAAGCTTGCGAAAGAACATGGCTGGTCTCCTCATGTTTCACGTAGTCCCGCCCGAGTGGTCAAAAGGGATGGGCGGGGCTGTGGGTGAACCGTCTGCATCGGGCGCCCGCTCCTTCGTATTCAAGCCCCGTGCGACGTCCGGCGGTTCGGAATATGCATGGGGCCGCGCGCCCTGTCCTCTGACGGGGCGCGCTGCATCCGCCTCTATATATGTGGCGGCGGACGCCTGCGAAGGTGCGACGGCGACGGGACGCGGACCGTTCGTCGAACCGTCGGTCTGTCTGTCGTCTAGGCAGATCATCTTAGTTGAGTTGATCTCACGCTCGCAATCGTTCTCAGGGTAAACGGCATCCCCACCTAGCGAAAACCCGCTCCGGCTCACGCAGGATGGAAATGCATCATCGTTCCGCGCAGCCGCCGCTTCGGGAAAACCGCGCCGCAGTCGGGAACGCGACGGGCTACAATGAGGATGCCCGTTCCAGGTCCGCTCCCCCGGCGGTTGCGGAACACCCCATTCAGACCACCCAGTTTAGGAGAGCGTATGTCCAAGCACATTCGGCAGGAGGTTCGCGTCGCCATCGACGAGAACAATCCCGCCATTGTCCGCGACGAGGATCTCTGCGTTGAATGCCGCCTCTGCGCCGGCATCTGCAACGAGTATGTCGGCGTCAACAACGCCTACGATCTTGCCAAGACGGGCGGACGATCCGTCTGCATCCACTGCGGACAGTGCATTCCCGTCTGCCCGACCAACTCCCTTCAGATCAAGTCCTCCTGCGACGCCGTCAGGAAGGCCGTCGCTGATCCCGACAAGATCGTGATCTTCTCGACGAGCCCGTCGGTGCGCGTGGCGCTCGGCGACGCCTTCGGCATGGCCGACGGCGCCTTCGTCGAGGGACAGATGGTCGAGCTCCTTCGCCGCCTCGGCGGCGACTACGTCCTCGACACGAACTTCGCCGCCGACCTTACGATCTGCGAGGAGGCTGCCGAGCTCATCGAGCGCATCACCAAGGCCAAGGGTCCGCTGCCCCAGTTCACGAGCTGCTGCCCCGCCTGGGTCCGCTACTGCGAGACCTTCCATCCCGAAATGATTCCGCACATCTCCTCCGCGAAGAGCCCCATCGGCATGCAGGGTCCGACCGTCAAGACCTACTTCGCGAAGAAGATGAACCTCGACCCAAAGCGCATCGTGCACGTGGCGGTGACGCCCTGCACGGCCAAGAAGGCCGAGATCCTGCGCGAGGAGATGAACGCCGCGGGCCGCCTACTCGGCGATCCCGCCATGCGCGACACCGACTACGTCATCACGACCGTCGAGCTCGCCGACTGGGCCAAGGCCGCCCGCATCAATTTTGCCGAGCTCCCCGAGGGCGCCTTTGACCGCCTGATGGGCGAAGGCTCCGGCGCGGGCGTCATCTTCGGCAACACGGGCGGAGTCATGGAGGCTGCGCTTCGCACCGCCTACCGCCACCTGACGGGCGAGACCGCCCCCGCCGAGCTCTATCACCTGACCCCCGTCCGCGGCCTTCAGGACGTCAAGGAGGCCACCGTCACGATCGCCGGCAACGACATCAACGTCGCCGTCATCTACGGCACCGCCTCCGCAGGCGAGTTCATCCGCCGCCTCAACGCGAGCGAGACGGACAAGCCCTATCACTTCGTCGAGGTGATGTCCTGCCCCGGCGGCTGCATCTCCGGCGGCGGCCAGCCCTCCGCCTTCGGCAACAAGGCCGACGTGCTTCGCGAGGCCCGCATTGCGAGCCTCTACAAGCGCGATGAGGAGATGGACTGCCGCACGAGCGACGAAAACGAGGAAATCAAGGCCCTTTACCGTGACTTCTACGGCGAACCGCTCAGCGAGCTCGCCGAGGAATTGCTTCACACCAACTACACCGACCGCCGGTCGGATTTAGGAGAAAAGAAAATGTCTTACCGTTGCAAAGTCTGCGGCTACATCTACGAAGGCGACGAACTGCCCGCCGACTACATCTGCCCGCTCTGCCACAAGGGCGTCGAGGTCTTCGAAAAGGTTGAGGAAAAGCCCGCCGCCACCGGCGAAAAGACCCTCGCTGGCACCAAGACCGAAAAGAACCTCCAGGCCGCCTTCGCAGGCGAAAGCCAGGCCCGCAACAAGTACACGTACTTCGCCGAAGTCGCCAAGCGTGAAGGCTACGAGCAGCTCGCCGAAATCTTCCTGACGACGGCCCGCAACGAACAGGAACACGCCCGCCTGTGGTTCTCCGCCCTCGGCGGCATCCAGTCCACGGCCGCCAACCTCAAGGCCGCCGCTGAAGGCGAAAACTACGAATGGACCGACATGTACGTCCAGTTCGCCAAGGACGCCGAAGAGGAAGGCTTTCCCGAACTCGCCGCCAAGTTCCGCGCCGTCGGCGCCATCGAACGCGCCCACGAGGAACGCTACCTCAAGCTCCTCAAGAACGTTGAGATGCAGCAGGTCTTCGAAAAGGCCGGCGAATGCATGTGGGAATGCCGCATCTGCGGCCACCTCGTCGTCGGCACGAAGGCCCCTGAAGTCTGCCCCGTCTGCGGTTACAGCCAAGCCTACTTCGAAGTGCGCGCTGAAAACTACTGACAATCGTCCGTTCATCACGAACTGACCTGACTCAAGGCCCCGCGGGTACGCATCCTGCTGGGCCTTTTTTCTTCCTCCGCCGCGCGCATGCACAAGGCCGACCGGCCGGACAACGAGGGACGCGTTGTTTCCGCACCTCCAATAGAATGCCTCCTGTATGGCACCGCTTCCTGCATGTCCTGCAGGACGGCACCCACACCTCTCAACGGAAGCCAACGAACCACCAACATGAAAGCCTCGCGACTTACCACCGTACTTGAAAACCTTCTCGACCAGCCCTGGGCCGCTTTCATCTGGGGCGCCCCCGGCATCGGCAAGAGCTCGATCGTGCGCCAGATCGCCGAGCGCCGCCGCATGCCGCTCATCGACATCCGCGCCTCCCTGCTCGATCCGACCGACCTGCGCGGCATTCCGATGATCCAGGACGGCACGGCCGTCTGGTGCCCGCCGTCCTTCCTGCCGAAGAAGTCCGACAAGCCCGGCATTCTCTTCCTCGACGAGATCAACGCCGCGCCTCCTCTCGTGCAGGCCGCGCTCTATCAGCTCATTCTCGACCGCAGGGTCGGCGAATACGAACTTCCCGAAGGCTGGCGCATCATTGCGGCAGGCAATCGCCGCGAGGACAAGGCGGTGACCTTCAGGCTCTCGAGCGCGCTCGCCAACCGCTTCATCCACCTCAATCTTGAGGTCGACCCCGATGACTGGCACGCCTGGGCCACCAACCGCGGCATCATCCCCGAAGTCACCGCCTTCCTCAAGTACCGCCCGCAGCTGCTGCAGGCTGCGTCCGAGGACGAGCAGGCTTTTGCGACGCCCCGCAGCTGGGAGATGGTGAGCGACGTGGTGGCGAAGTTCGGCAGCCCTGCCAAAGCCCGCGACGTGATCCCCGGCATCGTCGGGACCGGCCCCGCCGTCGAGTTCCTGACCTTTGCAAAGAAAGCCGTGCTGCGCAAGGAAATCGACGCCATCATCGCCGACCCCGCCGGCGCGACGATCCCCACCGAGCTTGACCGCCTGTGGGTGCTCGTGTCCTTCCTCGTGGCAGGCGCCCAAAACGACGGCATCCTCAAGATCGTGCCCACGCTGCTGCCCCGCCTGCCCGTGGAGTTCAGCATCGTGCTTCTGCGCGACCTGATCCGGTGCAGGCCCCAGATCGTGCAGGAAAAGGGCGTCAGCGACTTCCTCAAGACCAACAAGGTCATGCTGTTCTAAGGAGGGCGCATGGCCATCTCGACGCAGACGCGCATCACACGCGCGCGCATTCAGCTCTGCATGCGAAAGCCCTATCTGTCGACGGCACTGATGCGCTTCCCGCTCGTTCAGGCGGACGGCATCATTGAGACCATCTGCACTGACGGCTACCACATCTTCTGGAGCGAAAGCTTCATCGACTCGCTCACCGACGCCGAACTCAGGGGCGTGCTCGCGCACGAGCTCATGCACGTCATCACGCAGAGCGCCGACCGCAGGCAGGAACGCGACAAGCACCTCTGGAACCTTGCGACCGACTACGCCATCAACCAGGTGCTCGTCAGCTGCGGCTTCAGGCTTCCCGGGGGTGCCCTCCTCTCCCCGCTCTACCGGGACTTGAGCGCAGAACGGATCTACGAGCTCCTCGAGCACAAGGGAAGCGACAATCCGCCGCCTCTGCATTCGGGCGGCTCCCAAGGCCAGAACAAGCAGCGGAAGGATTCCCGGGGCCGGAACAAGCAGCGGGAGGATTCCGATGAATGCGTTCTGAAGGACGTCGGAGAAGACGTCCTCGATCCGAACAGCCCCGAGGCAACCCGCCTGAGGACGCTCACGGGCATCGAGATGCCCGACGAGCAGGAGGTCGACGAGGCCGTCGAGGCGACCCGTCTCGAAACCCTCAAGGCGCTCAGGTCGGCGGGCATCACGGGCGGCAGCCTCGAGAGTCTTCTGCAGGGCTCCAAGATCTCCCGCATCGACTGGCGAACGCTTCTCGCGGAGTGGATGTACGACCGCATCCGCGACGACTGGAGCACGTGGCCGCCTTCGAAAAAGCACATCTGCCGCGGCCTCTACCTTCCCAACCCGGGCAGGCCCGCACCGATCAAGCTCGTGATGTTCGTCGATACCTCGGGTTCGATGTCCGACGAGAGCCTTGAGCGCATCTTCGGTGAAATCAGAACCTTCCGCGAGACCTTCCCCACGCCCTTCGTGATCATTCAGGCCGACGCCGGCATTCAGAGCGTCGACGAATACGACGCCTACGAGGACTTCAACTTCGAAAAGGTGAAGATCCATGGACGCGGCGGCACCGAATTCATCTCAGGCTACAATTGGATAGAGGAGCACTTCGACTCGGAACCCGTCGCCATCATCCACGCCACCGACGGCTGGGGCAAGTTTCCCCGGTTCTGCAGGGATCCCGTCGTCTTCCTCATTCCGAAGGAGGTGGAGGAGAGATCCGATCTCAGGCAGTTCCCCGAATGGGGCCGAAAAATCATTCTCTGACGACGCTCGACCGGTTCAGGGCCAAGCGCACGGAGCGCAGCTCTCGAGAGTGGCGCTCCATGCCCGGACGCCCCTGACCGCACCCGAGGACACGTTCCCATCAACCCAAGTCAGGTCAATACGCCATGCTGGTTCCTCCTCTATCCAACGAAAGCCGGACCCGAAACGACTCGCCCGTTCCCGAGCGGCTCTTCGAGCTTTCCAACCTTCTCAAGCGGACGCTGTCGCCCGCAGACCACGCGTTTGCGCTTCGCGCGGCGCTTGAAGCGCATGCCATGGGCGCGGACGAATCCGCCGTCGTCGCCACGGCCGCCGCCTGCGGCCTTGACCGTGCGGGCGAGGCGCTCGAACCTCTTCTCACGCTTGAGGAGCTCGCCGCCGCCTCACGCATTTCGGTGGGCCTTCTCAACGTGCGCGCCGTCGCACATTCCTCCGACGCCGTAGCCGACGGAATGCTGGCACTCGCCCGCGTCCGCATCCGCGAGCTTCTGGACGACGCACGCCTTCACAGCGGCCCCGACGACGCCGCGCTCGAAGCGCCCGACGAATACGTCGAGCCGTTCCACAACATCCTTCTGGCGACAGCCGGCCGTCCGGGCGCAGCCGCCCTGAGGGACGCCCTTCATGCCTGGGTCGGCATGCTCGGGATCGAGCCCGCGTGGATGCAGGAGGAACGCCCCGCCTACTGGGTGATCGGACTGCCGGGCGACCGCAACCTCGAGCTCTTCGCCGACGTCTTCCGCAGGCTCGGCTTCCTTTTCGGCAAGATGCCGGGCGACAAGGGCCCCGCAGGCCTCAAGCCCGTTCAGGGCCGCCACGTCCTCACGGTGAGCGCCCCGATCTCGAAGGCCGACTTCCTTCGACGCCTCATGACCAGCATCGCCGCCCGCCATCCGGCCCTCTTCGTGCGTGCCATGGACCGCACCCGCGAAGGACGAGGACTCGTCTGGGAGCGCCCGCGCGGCGACATCTGCGACAAGGGCGCCTCCTTCAGGCGCATCGAGATCTTCTCCTGCCAGGACGTCGATCCCCTGCCCGCCGTTCTCGAGGCCTTCGGACTCAACCCATAAAATTCCGAATATCGGGCGACGCAAAGCCCGCCCCAGCCTCTCTCAACAACCGCCATAGATTTTTTTATACATCCTTGCACGGTGGCGCCCAAAAGTGCGCCTCCCTCGTCACCCTCCTGCTTTTCCTCACAAGCCACTGAACATCAGGCATTTCGAAACATTTGAATTTCGTCTTACGCCCTTGGTACTAGTTCCAATGAAGTCCAAAAACACCCCCTTCGGTCAATGACAGCAAGAAAAATTCCTCATAAACTGAATTCACATCTCGGTTATTGAGAACTATTTCGTTTTAGACGTTGCCTATTGATAGAAGGCATCCGAGCAGTTCCGCCGACTCCTTGAACGAATTTGCCCATGGAGGCTCCTAAAATGCAATACATTGACGCCAAGTACGATCTGCTCATCAACGGCGAATGGGTTCCCGCCGAAGGCGGCGAAACCTTCGAGACGTTCAATCCCGCCAACGGCGAGAAGCTCGCCGACTGCGCCAACGCCTCTCCCGCCGACATCGACCGTGCCGTCGCCGCCGCCCGCGCCGCCTTCCCCGCCTGGGCCGCCAAGTCCCCGCAGGAGCGCGCCGCCCTTCTTCTGAAGGTCGCCGATCTCATCGATGAAAACGCCGCCCGTCTCGCCATGGTCGAAACGCTCGACAACGGCAAGCCGATCCGCGAAACCACGCTCGTCGACGTTCCGCTCTCCTCCGACCACTTCCGCTACTTCGCCGGTTGCCTGCGCGCCGAAGAGGGCTCTGCCGTCATGATCGACGAAAACACGATGAGCATCGTGCTGCACGAGCCCATCGGCGTCGTCGGCCAGATCATTCCGTGGAACTTCCCGCTCCTGATGGGCGCCTGGAAGATCGCGCCGGCCCTCGCCGCGGGCAACACGCTCGTGATCAAGTCCTCCTCGACGACGCCGCTTTCGCTCTTCGAGCTCGGCAAGCTCCTCAACCAGGTGCTCCCCGCCGGCGTCGTCAACATCGTCTCCGGCCGCGGCGCCCGCACGGGCCAGGCCATGCTTGACCACCCGGGCTTCGACAAGCTCGCCTTCACGGGTTCGACCGAAGTCGGCTACAGCGTCGCCGAAGCGGCCGCCAAGCGCCTGATTCCGAGCACGCTCGAGCTCGGCGGCAAGTCCGCCAACATCATCTTCGACGACGCCCAGCTCGACAAGGCGATCGAAGGCGCCCAGATCGGCATCCTCTTCAACCAGGGTCAGGTCTGCTGCGCGGGCTCCCGCATCTTCGTGCAGGAAGGCATCTACGACAAGTTCGTGGGCGAACTCGCCGAGGCCTTCAAGAAGATCAAGGTGGGCGATCCGACCGACATGTCGACCCAGATGGGCGCCCAGATCAACGAACGCCAGCTCTCCAAGATCCTCGGCTGCGTCGAGGAAGGCGTCAGCGAAGGTGCGCGCGTCCTCGTGGGCGGCGCCCGCGCCTCTGAAAAGGGTGCGTTCATGCAGCCGACGCTCCTCGTCGACGTCACCAACGACATGAAGGTCGCCCGTGAGGAGATCTTCGGCCCGGTCGCCGTCGTCATCAAGTTCAAGACCGAAGAGGAAGTCGTCCGCATGGCCAACGACAGCGACTACGGCCTCGGTGGCGCCGTCTGGACCCGCGACATCAACCGCGCCATGCGCGTCGCCCGCGACGTCCGCACGGGCCGCATGTGGATCAACACCTACAACGAGCTGCCCGCGCACACCCCGTTCGGCGGCTACAAGAAGTCCGGCATCGGCCGCGAGACCCACAAGATGATGCTCGCCCACTACAGCCAGGTGAAGAACATCTACCTCTCGCTCAACGAACAGAAGCGCGGCTTCTACTAACAGGGCGCAGGAGGTCCGGACCTCCGCTCCCAGATCCCGTCTCCGCCTGAAGGGGCCGGCGCGAAAGCGCCGGCCCCTTCTTCATGCCCGTCCTCATTCTCAGCCTCTGGCATCCACTGGGTTGATGCTCCCCTCCCAATCCCATGTCATTAGGGATTGGAAGGGGATTCTGGGGGCCGTGGCCCCCATTCTAGTCACTGTCCAATACGGACTGTGACGGGCTGCATCAAACAGCCCTTATCGGTTTCGACAAGCTTTTTGAGCCAGTCATCACCGAATTCTTTTCTGCCAATGTTCAAGCATCCGTTGACATCAGAGTTGATAACTTGACCGTTCGATCGGAAAAACAGTCCTCGCACTCGCCTGCCCGTGCTAAGAACCTGATTCGCATTCTTATCGCCGTAATTCGGCAATGGATCGAAGTCAAGCGCAGACTGACGCGAGGTGTAGCTTTCCTCACGAACAATCACCTTGATGCCGTACTCCTCCGCCTTGTAGCGAATCATATGGATCAAGCGATTGAACGGAATGCTCACAAAATTTTGATTGTTGACCTTGCCAAGGTTGACGTTCTGCTTCCACCCGTCGTTATGCCCGATGACAACGGTTCCCAAGTCATGTTGAAGGCAAAACTTCACAACGAAGCGGGAAACCTTGTGCAGGTTGTCATTGATGCGGCAAATGCGCTTCATGACCTTGGAGCGACGATGCGCTTGCTTTCCATGAGTCTGAAGACTTGCGGCGTCCTTGTTGTACTTGGCGTTGATGCTTTTCAACATGCCACCTTTGACAACCACGGGATGAATCCCGCTGATCGTCGAAGCAAGAGTGACGATATTGCGAAGCCCAACATCAACCAGGCACGCACGGCTGCCGTCGAGCAGGATGGAGGTCGAACAAGCGACCTGATAGGTCAGTTCGATGAAAAAGGCGTTCCCGTGCGGAACAATTCGCACGTCGCCAACTATCGTTTCATTTATTTTGGCGTTGAGAGGCTGATTTTCACAAGAGCGGATTGGCAACCGAGGAAAACCAATGTCGTTCTTGTCGGTGATAACAAGATTGCCATCGACAACCTTATAGCCATTACGCCCAACGACGAAAGTTCGATACTTTTTGCTGTAACCCGGCAGTCGCGGCATCGCCTGGAACTTGCTCGGATCAGACAGATAAGCTTTCTTGGCCTTATTCCATGAAACGAATTGCTCTTGGATGATCTGAGTCTGTCGTTGAGCGGATGCAGCCGAAGGCATATTTCTATACGACTCGGTGCATTCGCTCCGAACGGTTTGATCCAACTGAACTCGGTTCAACCAAGGTTCTTTGGCAAAAATTCTCTGCCGTTGGATGTAGACGGCCTGATTGCCCAACTTGCGGGCGGCAGAACACAGCCTATGGCACGCGAGGTAATGCGTATGCCCAGGCTTGACGACTATCCGTTCCACTCGTTGAGACATTTCAAAGACCGTTATTTCGAAGCCGCGCAGACAGCGTCTGCAACAGTTACATCCATTGGGATTTGGTGGTGGCGAATCATGGAAAAATGAGCACCAGAACCGTACTCAATACTATACAGCTGTAGCCGAGCTAACGCTCGGCCCGCTATACATCCCCACCCAATGCGTCGCATTGGATGGGGAATTACGCGGGTTTTGTTAATCCTCTGGTGCACTTGCCGCACGACTTCGTACACTTCCTGCAAAAGCCCGCGAAGAAGGAGCGTGCATCATGCAGGATCCGAACAAGCTGCTCGCCAAAATCGTGCGCCGCCTGCGCACCATCGGCACGGACACTCAGCTCGTCGAAGTGAAGGAGGCCGCCTGGAAGCTGCCCGAGAGCATCGGTGAGACGCTTTCGGCCTTCATGAACCACACGGGCGGCATCCTCATCCTCGGCCTCTCCGAGCGCCGCGGCTTCACACCGGTCGAGGGCTTCAACGCAAGACGCCTTCACAACGCGCTCCTTTCCGCCTGCGACACCATCACGCCTCCCTGCAGACCCGACAGCCGTTCGAGGGCGCCGAAGTCGTGGCCGCCGTCATTCCTGCGCTCGAACCCGACCTGAGGCCCGCCTACATCACGGACCGCGGCCCCGTGGCCGGAAGCTTCATCCGCACGGGCGACGGCGACAAGCGACTGACGCACTACGAGGTCGACCGCATGTGCGAAAGCCGCATGCAGCCCGTCTGGGACACCGAGCACGTCTCCGAGGCGTCCGTCACGGACCTCGACGCCGCCGTCCTCAAGACGATGGTCGAGCGCAACCGCGCCATGACGCCCTCCGTCTTCGGCGGCATGGCGGGCGAGGAGATTCTCGTCAAGACGGGCGTGCTCGCCGAGGGCGCGGGACGCCTTGTCCCGACGCTCGGCGGACTTCTCGCGGCGGGCGTCTATCCGCAGCAGTTCTTTCCAAGGCTCAACATCGTCCTCACGGTCAGAAGAACGGGTGAAACCCGTTCCATCAACGGCCCCGTGCCCTACATGGTCGAGACGGCCGTGAACCTCCTTGCAGAGCGCCTGAGGACGGCGGACGGCTTCGCATATCCGCTTCGCGCCTGCCGCGAGGCGGTCGTGAACGCGCTTCAGCACCGCGACTATTCGCCCGAAGGCCGTGGCTCGCAGGTGCGCATCGACCTCTTCGACGACAGGCTCGAGATCCTCAATCCGGGCGGTTTCTTCAGGGCGGCCGTCTACAACCGCCAGATCCACGGTCTGGCGGCGCTTCGCAACGCCAACCTCACACGCATTCTCGAGTGCACGCCCTGCCCTGATGCGGACGGAAGGCCCGGCACCGTGCTCGAGCCCGGCACTCAGGGGCTGCTTCTCATCGACGAGGCGCTTGAGGCCGCAGGCAGACCCAGAGCCGTCGTGCACGACTGGGTCTCCGCCGTTTCGTTCGTCTTCTTCCGCGAGGAGCGCATCGTGCACTGGACGGACTTCGAATACGACCTCACGACGGCGCTCTCCGAGCGTGACTCGATTGCGCTCACCGAGATCGTGCGATGTTCGGGCCTCTCGAGAAGCACCGTGCTCGCCAAGCTCCGCCGCATGATCGACGCAGGCCTCATCGAGCGTACGGAACCGCTCCACAGCCCGCGGCAGCGCTACAGGCTCTCCAGTTGAAGACGGACTGCTGAACGGCTCACAAAAAAGAGGCGGCTCCCTGCGGAGTCCGCCTCTTTTCGATGTCTCTTTCGCCGTGCGGCACTACGCCTTTTCCGAAGGCTCGCCGGCTCCGGGAAGCCCGTCGCCCTGTCCTGTCTGAGCGGGCGGGCGCTCATTGTCGCCCTCGCCGCGCGCGGCCATTTCGCGGGCGCCCCAGGCGTCGAGCCCCTCCTTGACGCTGCGCCAGAGCCCCTCGAGGCGGCCGATCCAGCCGTCGATGCGTTCTCCGGCCGCCTTGACGAAGGCCCTGAGGTCCTCGGGCGAAAGAATGAAAAGGAGCACGAGCGCCACCGCCGCCAGCACGAGGCCGTAGAGAAGGAGCGCCGTCACGGCGGCCAGGGCGGAGACGGCCAGTACCGTGACGAGCACGGCGAGGATAATCTTCAGGATCCTGGTCGGGAGGGAGTCTTTCTGCATGCGCAATCCGTGGCGGCGGTGGTGAATGCCCGTATTTTAAAGGACGCGGCGGTGCTGCTGCAGGTGCAGGGCAAGAAGCGCCATGAAGGCGACGCCCGCCCAGAGATGCAGTCCCGTCTGCCTGACGCCGAGCGCGCCGATCGAGAGCGCAAGGGCGCCGAGCATCGTGCGGTTCTGCAGGATGCGGGCGGCGCGCTTCGGATTGCGCCTCGACGTTTCGGGCATGAGCGTGCGGGCGGCCGCGCCGAAGGTGCCGACGCCTGCGGACTCGATCCTGCCGAGCACGCTCCCGACGGCTTCCGCCGCCCTTTCGACGGCACGACATGCCGTGCAGGACGTCTCCTTTTCGTCCGCGGGCGCAGCGGCCCCAGCCTCATCTTCTGCGCCTGCGGCGAAGAAGAAGGCGGCGTAGCCCTCGACCGTCTCAAGCAGCGTCTCGGCCGTCGTCTCGGCCTCATTCCAGGTGATGAGGAGCGAGCCCACGCGCGGGTTGATCGACACGCCCGTCACGCCGGGAATGGTCTCGAGCATGCCCGCGACCTCCATGCAAGACTCGGCCTCCAGGCCGTGAAGCATGGGATGGCGCAGGCGCGCGCGTCCCGGCAGCAGGCTTCTCACGCAGTCGCGAATGTCTGCCATGTCTGTCTCCTTATGCGACGCCCGTGGCTTCGAGCGCGGTCACGGCAACGCGCGGAGCGCCGGCGGCCTCCGAATCGACGCCGCGTATCACGCCGCCCAGGCGGTTGAACATGTCGGCCACGTCCTTCCGGAGTTCGTCCGCATAACGGGTCTCCCCGTCGTAGTGGCCGAGTTCGGGGCGCATGGCGTTGAGGCACACGCCGATCGTCGTGGCGTTGTGAAGCAGCGCCGAGACGGCCGGCATCAGAATGCCCGTGAGGCCGCCCGCAAGGAACGCCGAGTTGAGGCCCACGGAAATGCCGACGTTGCTGCGGATGCGCTTCATCGTGGCTTCGCCGAGGTCAAGGGCGACGAGCAGGTATTCGAGCGAAGGCGCCATGATGACGTCCGCCACCTCCTGCGCGATGTCCGTGCCGTCGCGCATCGTCACGCCGACATCGGCCGCGCTCAGCGCGGGACTGTCGTTGATGCCGTCGCCGATCATCAGGACCTTCGCGCCCGCGTCCTTGAGACGCAGGACTTCGTCGGCCTTGTCGGACGGAAGCACCTGAGCGCGCCAGGCGTCGATGCCGAGGCGTGCCGCGACGGCCGCAGCCGTGCGCTCATCGTCACCCGTGAGCATGACGACCTTCTTGCCGCGGGCGTGCAGTGCCTTGATGACGCCTTCAGCCTCATCGCGGATCGGATCCTCGATGCCGAGCACGCCGATGAGGCGGCCCGAAAGCGCGACGTAGAGAATGGTCTTGCCCTGAGAGGCCAGACGCTCGACGTGGGGGCGTGCGGCTTCGCAGCTCACGCCTTCGTCGTCCTCGATGAAGTGGCGCGAACCCAGCAGCACGGTCTCGCCGTCGACCTTCGAGCAGATGCCGTGGGCGACGACGTACTTCACCTCGGCGTCGTGCTGCTCGTCATGGTGTGCAAGCCCCTTCTCTTCGGCCGCGTCCACGATGGCGCGCGAGACGGGATGCGGGAAGTGCTCCTCAAGACAGGCGGAGAGCGTCAGCAGCTCGTCCTCGGACATGTCCTCCGTGAGGGAGACCACGTCGGAGAGGTGCGGAGTGGCGTTGGTGAGCGTGCCCGTCTTGTCGAAGACGACGGTGTCGACTTCGGCAAGCGCCTCGAGGTAGCGGCCGCCCTTGACGACGACCCCTCGGGCCGTGCCTTCCTTCATGGAGGAGAGGATGGCAAGCGGCGTCGCCAGGCGCAGCGCGCAGCTGTAGTCGACGAGCAGCACGGAGGCCGTGCGGGTCAGATCGCGCGTGACGAGCCAGACGATGGCCGCGAGCGCGAAGTTGAAGGGCACGATCGCATCGGCGAACTTGAGCGCCTTGCTCTCGATGCCCGCCTTCACCTTCTCGCTTTCCTCGACGAAGCTGATGATCTGCGAGAGGCGCGTGCCGTCGCCGATGCCCGTCGGACGAATGCCGATCTCGCCGCTCTCGACGACGGTGCCGGCAAAGACGGCGCCGCCCGTGGTGCGGTGAACTGCGAGCGGCTCGCCCGTCATCGCGGTCTGGTTCACGGCGGCCTCGCCGTCAAGCACCACGCCGTCGACGGGAATGACGCTGCCCGAGCGCACGACGATCACGTCCTCGGGCGTCACGTCGGCGAGGGGCTTCTGGCGCAGTTCTTCGTCCTCGCGGATCCAGACGACGTCGCACTTCACCGAGAGCTGCTCGGCAAGCGAGGCCATCGACTTCCTGCGCGCGTAGTTCTCGAGCATCTCGCCCATGCCGAGCAGCAGAACGAGCAGGCCGGCGGTCTTGAAGTCGCGGCGCAGGAGCGAGACGATGAGCGCGGAGGCGTCGAGTACGGCGACATTGAGACGCCCCTTGAAAAGCTCGGAGATGCCCTCGCGGATGATCGGCACGGCGCCGAGGAAGGCGTTGGCCGCATTGGCAACGACGGGCAGGAAAGGGCGAAGGAAGACGAAGCGCGCAAGCGGACCGAAGTCGAGCTCGGCGTCGTCCGCCCTGTAGTTGTTGGCGGCAAGGGCGCCCTCGCCGCCCGCAGCCTTCGGCGAGGCAAGCGCGGGCGCGACGCGGGAGACGATTCCGCCCATGCCCTGCCCCGCCAGTCCGAGGAAGCGCAGGATCGGGCGCACCACGAACGAGAGGACGGGCATGTTGGAAGCGCCCGAGCGCACCGCCTTCGAGACGTGTCTCACGAGACGGTTTTCGCTCAGCACCTCAATCGCCTCGGCGGCGCGGGTGGGCACCACGCGGCGCACGACCTCAGCGGGCTCGAGCACGACGGGGCCGCGGGGCGCGGAAACGAACGCCGCGCGCTCGGCGCGGCGGATCGGCGGATTGACGGCAAGGCCGGCGAGATATTCGGCCAGCGCTGCACGGGCCTCGCCCGTGTCGTAGGTCACGATCACGGAGCCCGTGCGCGGATTGGCCGACACGCCGGTGACGCCGGCAATGCCTGAGATCTGATCGGCAATCAGCGCCGCGGAGGCGTGCGAAAGAGTCTCCTTCGTACGCCAGCGCTGGCGGTTGCCGACCTCATGTACAAGATGGAAAAGCATGTGCGCATGCCTATAGAGTCGGGCCGGCGGGGCCGGCGATCAGGCGGCTTCAGCCGTCTTGTCCTCGACCTTGGCGGCTTCGGCCTCTTCGGCGCGGGCCTTCTTCTCCTGAGACTTGACCTTGGCTTCGGCGACGGCGTCGGCGATGTCCTCCTTCGCGCTTTCAACTGCGGACAGGGCCTTTTCCTTGAGGTCGATGCCGGCGGAGAGGAGGTCCGTGGCCAGCGGCTTGACGTCGAGCTTGCCGCGGGTCACCGCCACTGCACCAAGAGCACCGAGGACAACGCCGCCGAGGAAAAAGAGGCCGTACTTCGTCGTTTCATTCATTTTTCGTTCTCCGCACGCCTTCGTGGGAAAAAGGAGCGGCCGCCGGCGTGCTGGTCCAGCCGTCCTGAAAATGTGCGCGGGAATGCGTCTCCTGAAGCCGCCCCGCCGACTGCATTCTATACGCGAACAATTCTCATTGTCACGCCAAAAATCGGGCGGCACGCCCGACCTGTCGCGCAAAGACAACGAAAACGCCTGAAATGCAATCGTTTCTGCGAAATTCCATTATCGCCGTCTTTGGTGCGTCCTGCTCAAGCGAATGCAAAAAAGCACGAAACCCGTCGAAAAAGGGCTCCGTGCTCAGGATGGCTGTTGTTTTCGCACCAATTTTTATCAGGGTTTATCCCTACCCTCGGCTGTGTGTGCGCTCGTGTGGTGGCGCGGTGCGAGTCTTTCGGCGAGCGTGTCGCCGTCCTCGGTCTCCCAGGCGGCGGCTCCCGCCGAGGTGCGCATTACGATCGAGGCGGCCTGCACGGGCGAGGCGAGGCTCACGTCTCGCACGAAGGTCCAGACGCCGTCGCGCTTTTCAAGATCGCCCGCGTCGACGAGGCGCTTGATGGCGTCGCGGATCGGGGCGATGAGGGACGGCGTTGCGTCGGAGGGCGAGCAGCGGCTCCCTGCAAGGATGAGGATGCCGCCGCGCACAAGCCGTGCGCGGGCCTGTGCGCCGCGCCCCGTGCAGGAGAGCGGCAGACCGGGGAACGCGCGGGCGCAGTCTCCGTCACGGACGTCGTGACGTTCGGCAAGCCATGCGGGCGCTCCGCCCGCCACGGCCGCAAGCGAGGTCCAGGCGGCGGGCAGCGGCCCCGCCTCTTCCTGCGCCTCGACGCCGTCAAGGAAGGTCACGCCGCCCGAGGACGCCACCGCCGCGCGGACCGCATACTCAAGGTGCGCCGACCCCGGAGCGCCGAGCACGACGACCGACGTGAAGGGCGTCCTGCCGTTTTCAGGCAGGCACCCCGCCGCAGCCTCGCGAACGTCTCCCGAGACGACGGCCGCCACCAGGCGTCCCGGCATCGCATCGGGCCCCGCGAACACCGTCACGGCCTCACGCCCGCCAAGAAGCGCAAGTGCCTCCCGAGCGGCGTCATCCGCTCCGAGGATCGAGACGAAGGCGTCCCCCTCGAAGACGGTCCTCGCGCCCGCGGGCGTGCCGTCGTGAAGCCAGAGTCTGATGTCGCGCAGTGCCATGGAGGCGCCTCCCTTGTGCCGTGTCCTGAAAATCTCCTGCCTCATTCTAGTGCCTCTGCAGACGCCTCCGCGAGTTCCGCCTCAAGGCGCCCCGAACAGGACTCCAAGTCCTCTCCTATGGCTTTCGCTCTCGCAATAGGGAATGAGATTGCTTCTCATTTGACTTACGTCAAGAAAGATACATACTGCATAAGGAGAACGATTCTCACTCCATTCAATGTTTTCCCCACTGCCGCAACGCTCCCGAAGCCGTCGGCGCCCGTCTTGACAAAAGTTGTAATGCGAATGGTTCTCAGTTATATTCCGATCACCATTCCGTCCACAAGGCGGAATCGTCCTTACTCACACTCGGACAAGCCGCAAATGATGAACAACACTCCCGCAAAAACGCTCCGCCGTCTCACGGATCTTGAGACCGGCTCCTGCGCCTCGGTCGCCCGCATCAAGCTCGATGCCGCCGAAGAGGCGCGTCTGTCCGAGCTCGGTCTTCGCCCCGGCGCCGAAATCCGCCGTCTTCATGGTGAAGCCGGCCAGAGCATTCTCATTGGCGTCGGCGACGGCCGCATCGGCGTCAACTTCGACACGGCCAAGCGCATCTACGTCTTCTAATCAGAAAAAGGATCCACTCTCATGCTTCTCAAGGAACTCTCTCCCGGCGCCCGCGGCAGGATCGTCGCCCTCAGAAAGGAACAGCCCGAATACCGCCGTCGTCTCCTGATGCTCGGCGCCACGCCCGGCGCCGAATTCGAAGTGGTCCGCATCGCACCTCTGGGCGATCCGGTTGAAATCCGCGTTCGCGGCAGCATGATCAGCGTGCGCCGCGACGAAGCCGCCATCATGGAAGTCTCCGTGGACTGATTCACGCCGACCGCATTCACTTTCCAACCATTCAAGCGAACATCATGACGAAAAAAGCCATCTGCGTTGTCGGCAATCCGAACTGCGGCAAGACGACGCTCTTCAATGCGCTCACGGGCGCCAAGCAGGACGTGGGCAACTGGCCCGGCGTGACCGTCGAGAAGAAGACGGGCTCCTACGCCTGGCGCGGCGAGGAAGTCGAGATCACCGACCTTCCCGGCATCTACTCCATCACGCCGTCCTCCGCAGCGGGCGAGGATGAGCGCGTCGCTCGCGACTACATCCTCACGGGCGAGACGGAATGCGTCGTCAACATCATCGACGCCTCCAACCTCGAGCGCAACCTCTACCTCACCGCACAGCTCATCGAGATGCGCGTGCCGATGCTCGTCGTCGTCAACATGCTCGACGTCGCGAAGCAGCACAAGATCGAAATCCGCCTCAACGAGCTTGAGAAGGCCCTCGGCTGCCCCGTCGTGGGCATCGTCGCCTCCCGCTCCTCGGGCATCAGCGAGCTCAAGGACCGCATCAGCGAGTTCCTCGCCAACCCCGTCGTCCCGCCGATGAAGATCCGCTTCGACGAGCGCATCACCACCTGCATCGACAAGCTCGAGGCCGAGCTCAAGGCGGGCGGCGTCGCCCGTCCGCGCTGGTTCGCCCTCCAGGTGATGGAATCCGCTCCCGGCATCGAGGAAAAGCTCCCCGACGGCATGTTCGAGCGCGCCAAGTCGATCATGGAGCCCGTCTCCGCCGACTTCGACGGCGACCTTGACATCGCCATCGCGGGCGCCCGCTACGAATTCGTCGGCGCGATCGCCGCCGATGCCGTCGTCCGCAAGGGCAAGCCCGGCGAGACGCTCACGGACAGGATCGACCGCATCGTGCTCAACCGCTGGCTCGGCCTGCCGATCTTCCTCTTCGTGATGTACCTGATGTTCCTCTTCACGCAGAATCTCGGGGCGGCCTTCATCGACTTCTTCGACATTCTCGTGGGCGGCGTCCTCGTCGACGGCTTCGGCGCCCTGCTCGAAACCCTCGGCGCGCCCGACTGGCTGCGCGTCATGCTCGCCAACGGCATCGGCGGCGGCATCCAGACGGTCGCAACCTTCATCCCGGTCGTCTTCTTCCTCTTCTTCTTCCTCGCCATTCTCGAGGACTCCGGCTACATGGCCCGCGCCGCGTTCGTCATGGACCGCCTGATGCGCGCCCTCGGCCTGCCGGGCAAGGCCTTCGTGCCGCTGCTCGTCGGCTTCGGCTGCAACGTGCCCGCCATCATGGCCACCCGCACGATGGACCGCGCCTCCGACCGCATCATCACGATCATGATGGCTCCGTTCATGAGCTGCGGCGCCCGTCTCCCGGTCTACGTGCTCTTCGCCACGGCGTTCTTCCCGACCAACGGCCAGAACCTCGTCTTCGCCCTCTACCTCATCGGCATCCTCGCCGCCGTCGTCACGGGCCTCCTGCTCAAGCGCATCGCCCTTCCGGGCGCCGCCTCGGCCTTCGTGATGGAGATCCCGCCGTACCACATCCCGACCGTCAAGGGCGTGATGCTGCGCACCTGGGACCGCCTCAAGGGCTTCGTGCTGCGCGCCGGCCGCGTCATCGTCGTGATCGTCGCCTGTCTCTCCATCCTCAACTCGATGGGCACCGACGGCACCTGGGGCCATGAGGACACGAACGAGTCCGTCCTCTCCGAAATCGGCCGCACGATCGTTCCGGTCCTCGAGCCCATGGGCGTCTCCGAAGAGAACTGGCCCGCCGCCGTCGGCATCTTCACGGGCGTCCTCGCCAAGGAAGCCGTGGTCGGCACGATGAACTCGCTCTACGACAGCATGGCCCGCGCAAAGAACGCCGAGAACGGCGTTGCCGAGGAAGCCTCTGAAGACGAAGCCGGCTGGTCCTTCGGCGCCACGCTCGTCGAGGCCCTCGAAAGCGTCAGGACGAACCTCGCCGATCTCGGCGGCGCTCTCCTCGACCCGGCTGGCATCCACGTCGACGACCTCTCCGACACGGCCGCTGCCGCCGAAGAACAGGAAGTCGCCGTCGACACGATCGACATGATGCAGCAGCTCTTCGGAGGCGGCTTCGCAGCCTTCTGCTACCTGCTCATGGTCCTGCTCTACATGCCCTGCGGCGCCGCCGTCGCGACCGTCTGGCGCGAAGCGGGCACGGCATGGACGCTCTTCCTGTGCGGCTGGACAACGGCGCTCGGCTACACCTCCGCCACGATCGTCTACCGCCTCGGCACCTTCGCCGAAAACCCGACGTACTCGATCGTCGCCATCGCCCTCTCCGTCGCCATCCTGGCAGGCATGCTCCTCTGGATGCGCACCTTCGCGAAGAAGAACGGCGGCAAGGGCCGCAAGGTGATCCCGATCTACGCCACGCGATGATCAGTGCCGCCGTCAGGCTCCGCCCTGACGGCAGCACGGCTCCCCAGGCCTTCCCGAAGGGGCCGGCGGTCGCACGACCGCCGGCCCCTTTCCCCTGCATCCCGCCTTCCTCCCTCGCACGTCACGAAGTCGTCACAAAAGTCGCCTTCAGATGACGTTTCCATTGGTTTGCAAGTGTTTGTTAGATCGCCGCACGCGACGGCCGGGTTCCTGTACCATTCAAGTCGCTGAGATGAACGCGGTTCTTCCGACCGAAGGACGCGAAAGTCGAAAGCCGCTGTTGGGAGTCCATTCGAAGCGCCTCAAGGATCTTCGAGCTCGAGACAAGGCGGCCGGAGGCAGGAAATGCCTAAGTTCATCACGGCAGTCGGGAAGCGTCCTTCCGGGACGGGCCCCGAACGCGTCAGGCGGCAAGCGGATTCGTGAAGACGAGCCGCATGCACGCGGAATGCGGACGACGGATGCAACAAAATGCAACGTCGACTTGCAAATCCGTGGAAACCCTGATATAGTTAACTCTGTTGTGGTTGATGTGGTTCCTTGCGTATCAGACCGGAACTTCGAAATCACGGGTCGCTGTTGGGAGTCCATTTGGGCAGCAGGTGTTGCAAGCTGCCGCAAGCCTGGATCAAGAAGCCGACGGTTTGAGACCACTCACCACAAGGCGCGGGACATGTTGAAGAACGTGTCCCTTTTTTATTGCACGCTGACTGAAGGCCGATTCCGACTCGCGGACCGGCCTTTTTTGTTTTGCGCCCCTGCTTTTCTCATCAAGCCTCTCTCCGGGCCTTCTTCCCCCCGGCTTCAAGCCCCTCTTGGTCCGCGCGCCTTCGGCGCTAGAATGTCCCTACGCAATACTGCTTAGAACGACGCCGTCCGGTTCTCCCTTTCCGGCCGGCCTTCAACTGTTTGGAGAGACTTTCATGCAATTCGTCGACTTCGCCCCGGTCAAGCTTGTTTTCGGTCCCGGCAGGCTCGAGGCCCTTCGCACCGAGCCCCTGCCCGGCACCAGGGCCCTGCTTCTCACCTCGAACGGCCGCTCGATGGAGCGCATCGGCGCGCTCGCGCGCGTCACCGCCATACTCGAGGAACGTGGCGTTGCCGTGGTTCACATGGGCGTCGTCGAGCCCAACCCGACGGTCTCGACCGTCATGAAGGTGGCGGCCCGCATGAAGGACGAGAGATGCGACTTCCTCGTCGCGCTGGGCGGCGGCTCCGTCATGGACTGCGCGAAGATCTCGGGCCTCATGGCGACGAATCCCGGCGAGCTCTGGGACTACGTCCAGGGCGGTACCGGCGGACGCAGGGCCTTCGAGCATGATCCGCTTCCGCTCGTCGCGATCACGACGACCGCGGGCACCGGCAGCGAAGTCGACGCCGGCGGCGTCATCACCAATCCCGAAACGAGGGAGAAAGTCGGCATCGGGCACCCGGGCTGCTTCCCGAAGCTCGCTATCGTCGACCCCGAACTCATGGTCTCCGTTCCGCCCGCCCTCACCGCCTACCAGGGCTTCGACGCGCTCTTCCACGCTGTCGAAGGCTACGTGGGCAAGCGTCCGAACTTCATGAGCGACATGTATGCGCTTGAGGCCGTCCGCCATCTCGCCGCGTGGCTTCCCAAGGCCGTCGCTGACGGCACCGACATCAAGGCCCGCGAACACGTCGCCTTCGCCAACACCATGGCGGGCTTCGTCATGACGACTACGCGCCTCACGAGCCACCATGCGATGGAGCACGCGCTCTCGGCCTTCCATCCCGAACTCCCGCACGGCGCAGGCCTCATCATGCTCTCGATGGCCTACTTCGGCCACATGGTCGCCGTGGGCGCACAGTCCGAACGCTTCGTCGCGCTCGCCAGGGCCATGGGCGTCGAGGACGCCGTGCAGCCCTCCGACTTCCTGAGCGCGCTCTCGCGTCTCATCCACGACTGCGGCATGCAGGACCTGAAGATGAGCGACTGGGGCATCACGTGCGAGGAGCTGCCCGCCATGACCGAAGTCTGCCGCTCTGCAGGCGCCCACGCCTTCGAGCAGGACGCGAACTACTTCACCTTCGAAGACACGCTCGCCGTGTACGAAGCCGCCTTCCGCTAAGAAAAGGGCCTCATGTCGAGTCTCTTCGCGCTCTTTCTCGTCACGAGCCTCGCGAACATCCTGACGCCGGGGCTCGGCGTCGTGATGATCATCACGCTCGCCGCCGAGTACGGGTGGCGCCGGACCATGTCGGGCGCCCTCGGCACGGCGCTCGGCATCGCGTTCCTCTTCATCGCGGGCATGTCCGGCGTGGGTGTCATCGTCGCCTCGAGTCCCATGCTCTTCGCGGCGATCAAGCTCCTCGGCGCCTGCTTCCTCATCAGACTGTCGGTCAAGACCTGGCGGAAGGTCCCTCCGAAGATCGTGATCGACGCGCCGGGCGTGCAGGTGCCCGACAACGCCGGCGAGGGGCTCTTTTCGAAGTGCTTCATCCTCGCCGTCACGAATCCGCAGCCGATGATCTTCTGTGTCTCGCTCATGCCGCAGTTCATCGACCCGGAGATCGCCTACGTCCCGCAGGTAGCCTTCATGATCGCGGTCTACGCGCTGATGGTCTTCGTCTGCATGATTTTTTACGCGCTCATCGCCGACCGCATGCGCGTCTTCCTCGCAAGGGGCAGCGGCCCGAAGCTCATGAACAAGGCGAGCGCCGTGATCTTCATGCTGCTCGCCTGCTGGGTGCTCTGGAACACGGCGCAGCCTTTCCTCTGAGACACCCACAAAGAGGTGTTCCCAAAGGCGCCCGCCTTTGGCACAATGCTCACTTGAATGTCCAGCCCGGCGCATTCCGCGTCCGGGCCGCTCCAATTTGAAGATACGCACACCTCATCATGCTTGAAGGCATCGTCCTCGGCCTCTTCGCCGCCGCCATCCTCTCCTGCGCACTCACGGGCCATACGGTCATCTGGGCACTCATCGCAGGCTTCTTCCTCTTCTCGGGCTACGGGCTCTTCCGCGGACACGGC
Organism: Sutterella sp. KLE1602; assembly: GCF_001578585.1. Taxonomy (NCBI): domain Bacteria; kingdom Pseudomonadati; phylum Pseudomonadota; class Betaproteobacteria; order Burkholderiales; family Sutterellaceae; genus Sutterella; species Sutterella sp. KLE1602. The sequence goes on along the minus strand of NZ_KQ968536.1, from coordinate 11,890 downwards.
CTCAAGGCGCTCGGCGCCATGGCCTCGAAGGGCGTGCGCACCATCATGGGCATCGTGATCGTCATGGCGCTCATCGGCATGCTCACGGGCTCGTGGAGGGCTTCGGGCACGATCGCCCGTCTCGTCACGGATGCGGCGGGCTTCATCACGCCCGAATGGGGACTTCTTGCGGCCTTCCTTCTCAACGGTCTTCTCTCCACGCTGACGGGCACGGCCTTCGGCACGGTCGCGACGATGGGCGTCATCACCGCCACGATGCTCGACGCCATGGGCGTGAGCCCGCTCCTTTCGGGCGGCGCCATTCTCGCGGGCGTCTTCATGGGCGACAGGTGCTCCCCCGTCTCGACGAGCGCCGCGCTCGTCGCCGTCGTCACGAAGACGAACCTCTACACCAACCTGAAGCTGATGGTGAAGACGAGCGTCGTGCCGCTTCTGGCCGCAGGCGCCGTCTATGCGGCCATCGGCCTTCTCAATCCCGGCAGGGATGCCGGCATCGACGTCACGGGCATCTTCCGCAGCGCCTTCTCGCTCCACTGGACGACCTATCTGCCCGCCGTCGTACTCCTCGCACTCATCTTCCTGAAGTTCTCGATCCGCCTGACCATGGTGGCCAGCACGCTCGCTGCGGTCCTGCTGTGCGCGTTCGTCCAGGACATGCCCTGGCGCACGATCGGCGAGACGCTCGTGCTGGGCTTTGCGCCCGAGGACCCGGGGGTGGCGAAGATGCTCGCGGGCGGCGGCCTCGTCTCGATGCTCCCCGTCTGCGCGATCATCCTGATCTCCTCGACCTATTCGGGCCTGCTCGAGGGCACGGGCCTCATCGCCCGTCTCAAGGGACTGCTGCCCGGCGTCGCGCGCCGCCTAACGCCCTTTGGCGCCGTCCTGACGACGGCCGTCGTCACCTGCGGCATCGCCTGCAACCAGGCCCTGCCCGTGATGCTCACGAACCAGCTCTGCGACGAGGTCCGCCCCGACCGCCAGAAGATGGCGATCGACCTTGAGAACACCGTCATCGTGATCGCGCCGCTCATCCCGTGGTCGATCGCGGGCGCCGTGCCCATCGCCTCGGTCGGCGCACCCGCGGCCTGCGTGCTCGCGGCGTTCTACCTCTGGTTCCTGCCGCTCTGGCAGTGGATCCTCGCATTCGTCGAGCGTGCGCGGCAGACTCGCGGAGCCTGATCCAGACGACCTCTGACGCCGCCGGACTTAAAAAAGCAAAAAAAAATGGAGCACGTTTCAGCGCTAAGAAACGTGCTCCAAATCGTACTACATGTCTGTACGTTGTCTGACTGGTCTACATGCGGCCCAAACGCACAGTAGTAGGACCGCCCCTCAGTCGACCAAGTATAGCTCCATTGGCGGAAGCGGTGTCCGCTGAAACCGTCTCGACACCCCTTCGACATACTCCAGACATAACCCCGTCAACGCACCGCGGACCGCGAGGTTTCGCGCGTTTTCGGGTAGCATGGTGGAGCAGAGTTAGACATCTGCTAGACGCGCCCTAGCCATTTTCGCGACGGACGAAATTGGGGCAAAATTGGGGCAAAGTTTGGAGCCAGTCATGCAAGTAACCGCAAGAAACATATCGAGCCTCCCACCGGGGACTCATAGAGCAGAACGTTGTCTGTACCTCCGAAAGCGGGACGGCCACGCGCCAACTTGGATTTTTCGCTACACGATCTCCGGCAAACAGAAAGACGTTGTGATCGGGACATCTGACGCAGTGTCAATTGCTCAGGCGAAGGAGACTGCGGTGCGCTTTCGCACAATGATCGCCGACGGGGTCGATCCGCTCGCCGCCAAGCAGGAAAGGCGCGAGAAGATGAGAAACGCAGGGGCGAACGTGGATCACCCATTCACCTTCGCCGACCTAGTGGCCGAGGCTCTTCCCGTTATCATTCGAAGCAAAGCTTGGAGAAATCAGAAGCACGCGGCGCAGTGGAAATCGACTCTCGAGCAGTACGCAATGCCTTCTCTAGGCTCGTTGTTTGTCGATGACGTGACGCGCGACGACATCTTGTCGGTGCTCGAGCCGATATGGAAGACGAAGCCGGAGACCGCGAGCAGATTGCGAGGCAGGCTCGAAGCCGTTTTCGCATACGCCATCGCCATCGGAAAGCGCGCCGGAGGCAACCCGGCGACGTGGCGCGGGAACCTCGAAATGTTCCTGCCGCCGATTACTAAGATGAAAAAGGAAAAGCACCACGACGCCTTAACGCTGGATCAGGCGCGCCTTCTGTTCGACGGTTGGCGTCCGCCCACGTCGATAACTGCTTGCGCGATTCTCTTCGGAGCATTGACAGCATCCCGCGTCGGTGAGTTCGTTCCCGCAAAGTGGGATGAGATCGACCTGCGACGAAAAGTATGGCTCTGCCCCCCAGAGCGGCGCAAGGACGGAAAGAGCTACCCGCACCGCGTCCCACTGTGCAGGCAGCTCGTCGCTATGCTGAAGATGCTCCCGCGCAATTCACCATACGTATTTGCCGGACACGGCGGGTCTCACATCTCGAAAGAGACGCCACGCGTAGTGATTCAGAAGAAGATCGGACATGGCACAATGCACGGCTTCCGATCTACATTCCGCGATTGGTGCGCAGAAAACGGGAAGGATCCGATCGTCGCCGAAAAAAGTCTGATGCACGCAACTGGTAATGCCGTTGTCCAGGCGTACCAACGATCAGACCTGCTCGATGCTCGCATAGAGCTCATGCAAGAGTGGGCGGACGCTGTTTACCCGCTAGACAGCATCGAAAAAGAAAGCTGACATAAAAGGGTAATCGGATTTAATGGTTGATATGCCGTGGTGAGAATTATTTTTCACAACGGGCGGAATGGTTGACACGTGGCCACTTTTGGTGCATACTTTCCTCACCACATGAAAAAGATGTGGTCGGGATTGGCGTCCTGAATCTTAGGCGGTCAGCCGCCACTAGTTGTGTAGCGGCTTTTTTTGTTGGCTGATCGTAGGAGGTCGTAAAACGCGACCCCCTGAAAAAGGGAGTACCAAATCAGTACCCCCTTTGCAAGACTCCTTACGGGAAGGCTTGCAGGCTCCTTCGGGAGGCCGTTTCCTAAGAGCGGTACGCCAACCTGCAACGCCTGCCCACCCGATTGGCGTCGGGTTGCAGGGTTCTACATTGAATCTTAGGAGTCTGAAATGACAGCACCAGCGATTTTCTCGTTCGAGAATATTCAAGTCCGCACACTCGGTACGTCCGAATTTCCCCTTTTCGTTGCCAACGACATTGCAAAAGCGCTCGGTTATCAAAACCTTGTTCGCACTGTCAATGACCGAGTCGACCCAGAAGACCTCTTCAAGTCCGAAATCGAAACGAACGGTGGCCGTCAGTTGGTCAACTGCGTCAACGAGTCTGGCCTCTACGCTCTGATCTTCGGCTCCAAGCTCGAATCTGCCAAGCGCTTCAAGCGTTGGGTTACGTCCGAAGTTCTTCCCGCCATCCGCAAGAACGGCCATTATGAAGTGTCCACGGCATCGAACACGCTTTCCAGTGAAGAGCAATACGAGATTCGCAAGGCTGTGAAATCCCGCGCAAAGAATAGCTCGATTCACTACCAAACGATCTACAACGCCCTGTACGACTACTTCAAGATCGCAAGCTACAAAGACTTGACCAAGGGGCAACTTCAGGTTGCACTCACGTTCATTCACACGTGCGAGCTCAAACCACAGTTGACCCAGCCAGAGATCCCTGAAGGTGCTTTGGTTCTAGAGGGGTTCGAGGCAGAGCGTATCGCCCATTTCGTGTATTACTGGCGCTACTTGTTTAGGCCTGACCTTGAGTTAATCCTGCGTCTTCTGCAAACAGTGAACTCGCCTAAAGCGGCACAGTTCTACGAAGCGGTGACAGAGCTTCACCTACCCTTGTTAGAGATGACGTTGGAGAAGCATGGCTACTCCATCAAGGAGATGAGTTGCTATAAGCACCTTGTGACCCAGCGAAACTAAAGTGAACCAACCATGACCGAAAATCCTTTCCAGTTACCCGGATATCAGGTGATCGGCATGCAGGATACGGGGGTGGCATTCGATGTCCACCTCCAACCACCTTCTCCTGTTGCCTGTTCCTCCTGTGGCACCATCGGAGACTTCGTTAAAAACGGGACACGTGACATAAGAGTCATGGATTTACCCGTGCACGGGAAGCCCGTGACGTTGTGGATTGCACGACAGCGCTTCCAATGTAAGTCTTGTGGCTCGACATTCAGACCAGAGCTACCTGGGATTCATCCCGATGCCAAGATGACAGAACGACTTCATCAGTACATTGAGCGAGAAGCCTTTAATGGCACCCATAAGGCTCTAGCAGAACGCGTAGGAGTTGACGAAAAGACAGTCCGCACTATCTTCTCTCAACGGCTCGTGGCACTCAATCAAGACTACAAACCGGAGATGCCAACCATCATCGGTGTTGACGAATTGTTCCTGAATCGGAAGTACAGAGGGATCATCACAAACATCGGACAACAAACCATTGTCGATGTTTTGGAAAACCGAAACAAACCAACGATTGAAAAGTTCTTAAAGGATCACGACACTAAGAACATTGAGATCGCAAGCATGGATATGTGGGGACCCTATCGACAAGCGTTCCATGAAGTCCTTCCAGATGTCTTGATTGTCGTTGACAAATTTCACGTTACACGTATGGCAAACGATGCCCTTGAGAAGCTCCGTAAAGGGCTCCACAAGAGCCTCACATCCACGGAAAGGCGACAACTCAAAGGAGATCGAAAGATCTTGCTTAAACGCGAAAACACGCTCTCTGACACGGAAATATTGACCTCGACTGGTTGGCTCAATAACTTTCCTCAGCTACTCGATGCATACAAAACAAAGGAGCGCTTTTTTGATATATGGGATCTTGCAAACGATCCATATGAAGCTACGCAAATGCTGGAAGCGTGGCGAAGTTCCATACCAGAGAAACAATTGGATATTTGGGCAGACTTGGTAAAAGCAAGCCGGAACTGGGAAGATGAAATCCTGAATTATTTTGCTACAGGGAAAGAAGTCACTAACGCTTTGACCGAGTCTCTGAATCGCAAAATACGCGATAAGAACCGCGATGGCCGGGGTTATTCGTTTGACGTGCTTAGAGGGAAAATCCTGTTTTCCACCCCTCACAAAACCAGGCGAGTCACTAACCGAAGTTCGCCGTTCAAATCCAACACAACAAAGTTCATGAAGAACTTCTCCTTCTCTGATTTGCTTCAACGCACAGAGCTTGAAGAGGACATCATCATTGACTATGGCGTTGATCTATCAACCATCTAAGCGAATATTTTGTGGTTGGTTTGAACCTCTCAAATCAACCACTTATTCCGAATACCCTCTTTTTCATCATGAGCCCTCCTCTCATTAAGCGAGGTCGCCGTAGTAGACCATTTCCGGACGGACGAATTCAACGCCGCCAAGAGCACCGTAGTACGGCACGGACTGCATGAAGTCACGGAACTGCGGAGCCATGGACTGGAGCTGAACGAGCGGGAAGCGAACAACGTCGCGAGCCTTCGTGTAGGCAACCAGACGACCATTGCCGCTGTTGATCGAGCTGTCATTCAGCCACTTAACCGGACGGATCGTGAGCTTGCCGCCGTTGGAGACGGCAATGTTGTTCTGGAGGACATATTCCAGAACGTTCTTGTCAACGTTCGGGAGCTGCTTGGAGGCGAGAGCCGCAAAGAGAGCCGGCGGGATCAGGATCGTATCGGGGATACGAATGTACTGAGTAGCCTTCCAAGAGGATTCGAGAACCGTGTTGAAGAGGTTGACGGCGTCTTCAGCACTCATCGTCTTAACGTTAACGGAACCAAGGTTGGACTTGGCAACGACGGCATCGTTGTTGAGAAGGCCCTTGACGCCAATGCCTTCGTCGCCCATGTAGACCTGCTGATCAATGTCGAGCTGGTGCTTGAACTTCATGGCGTCATACTTCTGAACGTCGATCGGGCGACCGACCTGCATGGCCTTCTGAAGTTCAAAGATGGAGTAGGACACTTCCATGCCCCACGGGGTAAGCGGCGTCGTGACCTTCGACGTTTCGACGGAGACGCGGGCCGGGGTGGTGTCCATGCCCTTGATCCAAGACTTACCGGAGCCGCCGATCGAGCCAAAGCCGCCCGCGTAATTGGCGAGCATGAAGGACGTAACCTCGTCAGCAATGGTCACGTCTTCACGAAGGTCAATGTCACGAGACCACGTGAAATCAGCGAGCGGAGCGTACAGCTCCTGATCGAGGCGTTCGAGTTCGCCGACGAGAAAAGCGCCGGTCGAAGAGATTTCTGCATCAGTGAAGCGCATGTTTCACTCCTTAAATGTTGAAAGCGATTTCGACAAGGCCGGAGGCGTCAGCAGCGCCCATGAAGGTGCAACCCGGAATAGCCGTGTTGGTGCCCTTGTCAGCCGTGATCGTGCCGTCGGTCTTGAGGTAGACGGTGCCGCCGAGAGCGGGCGTACCGCCGGCCGTCTTGACGACCATGTAGCCGCGACGGAGAACCGTCAGAATGTCGGCCTTCTGGACGCCTGCTGCATCCACCTGACCGTATTCGCGGACGGCAAAGCCGTAGACCGCATCCGTGTTGGCCGTCGTAGCGGCAACGGTCTGGCCGTCGAGCTTGACGGGAACGCCGAAAGCCGTGACCGTACCGTTGTTCTTGTGGACTTCGGTCGTGAAGTCAAAGAAGCCGCGAGTGATTTCACCTGCGAAGCCGCGCGGCATCGAGGTACCGATGAACTGAGACATTACTTGCCCTCCCAGAAGGTTTTGTACTTGGTAGTGAGTTCGGAATTGGACGGACGAGCGGGCGTTTGCTGACCGCCGTCACCAAAGCCGCGAGCTGTCGGGTTATTCTTGGAACGAGCCAGAAGAACAGCCGCCTTGAAGGCCACATCGAGAGCCTGACCGTCAAGCGTGGCGGAGTCGCCAAACGTCTTATTGCCTGAAAGCTTCAGGGCATTGCGCTTGATGCGACCGACCAGACCGCGAGTGAACTTGCCGCCTTCGCCATCACCCTGCGGCTTCGCGATACCCGGTGCGAGTTCGTCAGCGTCAGCCATCACCTGCTCGACTTCTTCGTCAGCGACGATTTCAGCGTCAGGATCGGCTTCGCCGCCTTCATTGCCTTCCGCGCCCTCTTGGGGTTCGGGAGGCTCTTCGTCAGCGGTCGGCTTTTCCATCGCAGTGACCTTTTCGGTCAAGGCCGCCACGGACTTCTCGATCGCGTCAAGGCGTTCCTCAGCGGTCGGAGCCGGAGCAGGTTCGCCCTGACCGTCATCTCCTACAGGATTCGCCTCGACCGAATCGAGGCATTCGTTAAAACCCTCTTCGTCGCCATCTTTGAAAAAGCGACGCAGAGCGTTCTTCCAGGACTTTGGTTTCATAAAACCATCTCCTATTTTGCAAATCTCGCCACAGCGAGCTTTTTCTACCAAGGCGAGGTGGTTGCCCACGATGCCCTCCTGATGCCCCCGACCATTGCCGTCATCGATGGACTTGGCGTCATAGCCGCAGCTCACCTCCGTCAGCAGGCCTTCCTCGACAAGCCGAATGCCTTCGGCGTCTTGGAGGAACAAGTCGGCGAGAAGAAGGGAGCTTTGATCCCCCTCTCCTCGCCTGACGTTCTGTACATGTCCGATGCTGATCTTTCTCCAGTTGTCTGGATCAGCAAACTGACCGTGCCCGATGACGACCGGCTTGCCCTCAAAGCTCGCCATCGTCTCGGGCTTGAATAGTTCCGCCTCAGAACGGCTCATAACTACCTTTCCGCCCTTGCCTGCAATACCAGTCTCAAGCGGCGTGTAGTCGAACTCGCCGACACGACTGATCGGCACGTCCTTGCACAGCAAAAAGCCCTCAGGCGTTTTCTCTCGCCGAGGGCTTAACTGTTCGACGGTGTAGAACTCAGCACCATCTTTGAATCTCATTTTTCATACCCCGTTTTGGAGAACAGTGGTTCGGGAAAACACCTGCAATTCCATACGCACCCTGGATGACTTCTAACAGGCGTTCCGCCTTTTCCGACCTCGCAGATCGGCGGCGAGTCCCACCGTTGAACCGTCCCATCAAGGCGAGCGTGCATGTCTCGCACAGCTCCGTCTCCTACCGTTCGCCAGATGTAACCGGTTGACCCAACAGCCTTTGCTCGAGCTTGCGTGAAGTTGGATCGTGCTCGAGCCGTCTCCGTTCGTGCGATGCAAATGGCACGGGCCTCCGTGCTTGCACCCAGTTCGTTCTTGATGCGAGCCGCGATTTCAGGGAAACGCTGCCCGTTTTCCAAACCGGACCTGACCCACTCATGAACCTTCATGGCGGCCTCATGCGGGATTGTCTTGATCAGATCAACCTGCTCTGCCTGCATGCGCTGGTACTCGTTTGCGATGGCAGGAGAACGAAGGCGCTTGCGTGTCGCCCTCGTGATTCCCTCGCCAACTCGTAGCCAAGTGTCGTAGTCAGCCTGATCGGCTCGCTTGAGCATGACGCTTGCGATGTCCAGTGCATAGGCATTCAGCGAGTCCTCATACGAGAAGAGCCGCCTTTGAATCTGGGAGACCGCAACGAAAAGATCGGTCTCTTCTTCGAACTCACGAGCGATCAGGTCAACCTGCTTCGCGATTTGCAAGAGGCGCTTTCGGTACCAGCGGTTTAGGTTCGCCGTTTTCGTCGGCTCCCGAAACGCCGTTTTCGATTTGACCTTCATTCAGTCCTCCAAAAGTCGGCGGCATCAAACCGTTGTCCGCCTCTTCCGCCTCATCAATGTCCTCATCGGTAATTGACGAGAAGAGTCCGATCACATCGGAAAGCTTGCGAAGCTCCTTCATGGCAACAGACGGAGTGATAGCGTCCGCCTGAAGGGCTTGAATGATCGCCCCGGCCATGCCCGTAGCGGCCTGCGCCTTCTGCTCGTTCGTCATCTGCCAAAGAGACTTGAACTCAAAGCTGAAGTCGTCACCCGGCGGCGTCCCCATCTCGCTCTCGTACATGACATTGAGCAAGCGTTTCATGCCCGGACGCAGATCGCTGTCCTGATCATGCTTGACGTTGTCGTAGTACGTGCGCAGATCGCTTTCACCAGTGGAGTTGAAACCCGTAGGAGATTGACCGAAGAGGCGCACAAGAGGTACGCCGATTGCACCAGAGATCTGCTGACCAATCTGGAGCATGACTTCAGGGATGCCCGTAAACGTGTACTGCATCGTTTGGAAGTCGTCGGACGAATCGCCGATGGTCATGCCCTCGATGCCCTGGAACATGCGGATGTAGTCCATCTGTTTCAGGAAGCCCTTGGCGGCAAGATCGTTCGTGAGGATGTCCCTCAAGCCTTCAACCTTGTAGTAGCGCAGATACGCCTTCGACAAGAGCTGTGCTGCGCCTTCCGTTGCCAGATCGAACATGGAGATTCGATCAAAGACGGTCTCGAGAATGGAAGCACCCCAGCCGCCGTAAGCGCGTCGCAGGTTGTAGGGCAGGCGTCGACCTTCAAAGCGGATCACACGCGAGTAGTGAACGCGTTGAGACGGGATCGAGATTTCGCTAGACCCCGCGATGATCGTGTAGTACTCAGGCTTTCCGAAGTCCGCACCGAGCGTTTGAACGGTGCTGCCAAGCGTCGGATCAATCTGCCATCGATCAAGGACACACAAGCCCTTAAAGGAGCCTTGGCGAATCTTGCCGAGAGGCGTGCTCATGTCGTCGCCGTCAATGAGCATGACTGCGATAGAACCGCCATAGAGGCGAGACCACTTGATCGCGTCGCATAGAGAGTTCCAAACGCCAAGATCGTCCATCTGGGTATTGATCTTGTCGACCACAGACGGATCGCTTGCCTTGATATCCACGCCTTCACGCGTCATGTCTTCGGCGATGATGTCAACAGCCAGACCGCAGATCCACGATCCTTGATAAGCCCACTCGAGCTGATTGCGCTCTAGTGACTTGAACTCAGGGACGTATCGCGTCTTCTGAAATGTGTTCGGCGTGTTCTGCCCGACGCGCAGAAGCGCATTGCTCACGCCGTCGGTGAAACGCTGTGAACGCCTTCCGACTCTTTTGTTGTTTCGCATGATGCTCCTCATTGCGCAAGGCGAGCCCACTTGGACAAGCCCGGCTTGGTGATGTAGCCATCGAGGCTATAGCGAAGACCGTCGATGGCGTGATTGTTCTTGTCAACAATGGCCTTAAGGACCTCTCCAGTCGTCTTGTCGACCTTGTAGCTGTAAAGCCTGAATTCGTCCGCAGTGTGCTTGCATCGCGGATGAACGATGATTTTCTCGAAGCTTTTCAGGTAGGCCACGCCGTCCTCAATGCTTCCCTGCCACTTACTGGCGGCACTGATGCGGAAAGGCGGGTTTGCACGATTCGCAAGGTAGCTGATGGTCTCTGGTCGAGCCGCATCAGCGTGGATCGGCCAGTTGTCGACCTCAGGCACAGTTCGATAGAACGCGGGCAACTCGTCAATCTCAATGCCGACCGCATACGCCTCATAGTCGATGTAGAGCTTTCTGTCGTACATGAAGCACCGGATGAGCGTGTTCGGGTCTCTGGCAAAACCAAAGTCGGCACCGAAGAACAGGCGGTCTGCCTTCTTCCACAGATCGTCAGGAAAGCTCTCTACGCTGTAGCGTCCCTTGAACACTTGAGCGTCGGAGACGGTGCGCGGGAAGCCCTCCCAGATGTGAAGGTACTTCTCGTAGTCAACCGCCTTGTCATGCTCCATCTCAGCACGTAGCTCAGGCGGGAAGTGCGGATTCTCATCAAAGTTGATCTTGCGAACGTAGGCTTCTGGAGGCGGGTTCTCAATGAATCGCTTCGTCGTTGGATCGTCTGCGTTCAGAGGGTTGAACGTTACCCAGATCTCCGACCCCGGCTTGCGAATGGTCGGAATCAGAACCTCCCATGAGGATTCAGAGACGGTCTGCGCTTCCTCGACCCAGACCAGATCGATGCCTTCGGTTGACTTCACAGACTGCTCGTTTCTGAGCAAGCCCTTGAAGATGAATCGCGAGCCGGTCAGCTTGTGGCGAATCTCAGACTCCAAAAAGGAAAAGCGCCCCGATATTCCGAGACGCTCTGCCGTGTCCCTCAGGATCTGATAGGACGAGTCTTTGATGGAGTTCTGAATCTCGCGGCAGCACAGGACTCTGATGTTTGCCATGTCGCACATCACAATCAGAGCCTGTGCCACCGCCCACGACTTACCCGAGCCGCGCCCGCCATAGAAGACCTTGTATCTATGTGGCCTCCAGATCTCACGGAAAGGATCAGTCATCCTTCTGAGCCTCCAGCATCTTGGCGTAGACCTCTGCCATTCCCTTAGCGTCGTCAGTCGCATCAACCTTCACGGTCTTGCGATTGCCGTAGCGCGAATCATCACGCCAAGCTGCCTGTCGGGCCTTCTCCTGCATCAGCACCTTGTAGGCCTCGACCGCCCCCTTCGGGAAGTCCTCGCCGTTCATGAGACGCGTCTGCAACTGGTCGTTGAGTTCGTCTTGGAGCTCGAGGAGGTCATCGTTAAACTTTTCTGCGCTCTCCTCCCTCGCGCGCGCGGACTGGGTAAGAAAGTCGGGATGATCATCCTTCCACTTCCTCAGCGTGAGCGTAGTGGGCATCCCAGGCATCTTGCAAATCGTGCGCTCGGACTTGCCTTCTCGGATCAAGCCACAGATCTTTTGAGCCAGCTCTTCCGTGTACTTACTTGGGCGACCCATCCTCGGAGCGCTAGAGCTTTTCTTTTTTTCAGTCATAGCACAGTCTCACTAATGGAAACCCTGATCAAATATCGAAACGCAAGGCGTTATCCTTGAATTTCCTTCAGGAGCAAGTCATGGGATTTTTTTCAGCCTTAGGAATAGTTAGAAAATAATCTATACAAC
>NZ_KQ968535.1:0-25987 GCF_001578585.1 Sutterella sp. KLE1602 | reverse complement strand
TCTTCTGCCGCAACGATTGTTGGCGGAAGCGGTGGGATTCGAACCCACGAAGGGTTGCCCCTCGCTGGTTTTCAAGACCAGTGCATTCAACCACTCTGCCACACTTCCGACGTCAGACAAGTTTCGCATTCTACAGAAGTAATGAAAAAAAGTCCACAGGCATCGCTTGTTCCGGCAAAAGCGGAAAAAACGTTCTCAGCGCCCGCCTCGACGCTCCGAAGCGGGCCTGTCGGCGAGATTGGGCCTGTCCGCGGGCGCTCCGAGCAGACTCGCTTCGGACCTGAATTCGAAGCGCACGAGCGTGTCGTCGTGGGCGAGTTCGTCGCAGAAGCGGATGTCCATGCCGAGCGCGCCCGTGAAGACGAGCTCCCCGTCGAGCCAGACGAGCGGAAGGTCGGCGCGTTCGAAGGCGGGCACGCCCGCCTCGGCGAAGAGGTCCTTGAGGTACTTCGACGGACGGTTTGGCCAGAGCTTCATTCTTTCGGCGCCGCGGCGGGCGCGAACCTCGAGGGTGCCATCGCGCAGGCGCCTCGCGCTCACGCCGCACTCTCCGGGCAGGCACGGAATGACGGCCAGAGAGCCGTTCCAGCCGGGAAGCGCCAGCGTGTCGCCGCCTTCCCAGACGAGCACCGCATCGCGCGTATCCTCCGACCGTCTGGCCGAGACGTCACGGATGACGAGAAGGTCGCCCCACCTGCGCATCTCCTTGGAGCGCACCTGAAGCGCAAGCTGCGAGTCGGCGTGGCTCTGCCTCACCTGCCTGAGCCCCTCCTCAAGACGCGCTCGGTTGGGCAGCTGCATGCCTTCCTCCTGCATCCAGGTGCGCAGGCACCAGGCCTGGCGGGCGGGGATCAGCCTGAGAAGCGCGGGAATGCGCAGGGCGTGCGGATTCGCCTCGTCCCTGCACCGCGCAAGATCGTCGAGCGAAACGGAGCGGAGCACCTCGGCCGCCTCGGCCGTGAGCGAAACGGCGCGCGCCGCGCCCTGCCTGAAGCCCGGACGGATCTTGTCGAGAAGCGGCACGACCTCGCGGCGGATGCGGTTGCGCAGGTACTTCGGACTCCGGTTCGACTCGTCCTCGACGTAGCTGAGCTTCACGCTTCGGGCGTACCTGTCGATGTCGGCGCGAAGCACGCCGCTCCAGGGACGCACGAGCAGAAGCGGCGGCGCGTTTCTCGAGGCCGCAAGTCCAGGGATCACGAGCTCGCGCGTCTGCGGAAAGGCGGCGAGTCCTTCGGGCCCCGCGCCGCGCATCCACTGCATGAGGAAGGTCTCGATGCGGTCGTCCTCGTGATGCGCCGTCAGCACGACGTCATAGGCCTCCTCGCGTGCAAAGCGCGCAAGCGCCCTGTAGCGGACCTCGCGGGCCGCGGCCTCGACGCCTTCGCCTGTCTGCCTGACCGTCACGCGCACGGGCGTGAACGGAATGCGCCTTGTCTCGCACTCGGCGCGGCAGTGCGCCTCCCAGTCGTCCGCATTGGGCGAGAGGCCGTGATTGACGTAGACCGCATGCACGCGGGCGATGAGAAACTGGCGTGGACGATGAAAGAGCTTCTCGACGACGTCAAGGAGCGCCATGGAGTCGCGCCCGCCCGAAAGCGCCACGACGACGCGCACGGGATTGAGCGGCCGGAGCGAGAATTCGTCCCCCTTGACGCCGAGAAGCGTTTCGGCCGCATCGGAGAGCGCGTCGTAGACGAGCTGCGTCAGACGCTCGGCGAGCGCCTTCGAGGGGCGCGGCGCGGACTTGCGGGCTGGGGCTTTTCTGGGAGCGTCGGACATGGGCGGACTGGAGGGACTCAAAGGGCCGTGAAAAACAAAGCCGTCATTGTACTGCGGCGGGCGACACGAGCGGGAAGAAATCCAAAAAAGGCACGTCCTCCATGGAGAAACGTGCCTTTTTGAGACGGGCGGGACGGTGAGGTCCGCTTATTCGGCCTTTTCCGCTTCAGCGGCCTTCGCTTCTTCGGCGGCAGGCCTGGCCTTCACGGACTTCGCGGCCTGTGCGGCCTTCTTGGCGTACGGGCAATCGCAGGGATCGGCCTTGGCGTCGGGTTGAGCTTCAGGCGCGGCGGCGGGAGCCTCGGGCTCGGGAACCTCCTCAGCGAGGCGCTCGAAGCGGCCGTAGCCCTCGAGCCTCTCGGCGCGGCGTGCGAGCAGCGTCGGCATGTCGTGCTTCATGAGGACGCGAAGCTCGTCGACGAGAGCCTTCTTGAGGGTGGTCGCCATGAGCTTGGGATCGCGGTGGGCGCCGCCGAGCGGCTCGGAGAGCACGCGGTCGACGAGGCCGAGCTGCGAGAGGCGCGGGGCCGTCAGGGCGAGCGCTTCGGCGGCGCGCGGGGCCTGGCCGGCGTCCTTGAAGAGAATGGACGCGCAGCCCTCGGGACTGATGACCGAGTAGGTCGAGTACTGAAGCATCATCACGGTGTCGGCGACGGCGATCGCGAGCGCGCCGCCGGAGCCGCCCTCGCCAATCACGCAGGAGACGATCGGCACGTTGAGGGTGGACATCGCGTAGATGTTGTGGCCGATGGCCTCGGACTGGCCGCGCTCCTCGGCGTCGATGCCGGGATAGGCGCCCGGGGTATCGACGAAGGTGATGACGGGCAGGCCGAACTTCTCGGCGAGCTTCATGAGGCGCAGGGCCTTCCTGTAGCCCTCGGGACGGGCCATGCCGAAGTTGCGGCGGGTGCGCTCGCGCAGCGTGCGGCCCTTCTGGTTGCCGATCACGATGACGTTCATGTCGGCGAGGCGGGCGAGACCGCCCACGATCGCCTCGTCGTCCGCAAAGGCGCGGTCGCCGTGGAGCTCCTGGAAGTCCGTGAACATCATGTCGATGTAGTCGAGCGTGTACGGGCGGTTCGGATGGCGCGCGACGAGCGACATCTGCCAGGGCGTGAGGTCCGCGTAGACCTTCTTCAGAAGCTCGCGGGACTTGTTCTCCAGCTGCGCGACTTCGGCGTCGATCGAGACGGCGACGGCGCTCTCGGAGGTGTTCTCGGCAAGCTCCCTGAGCTCGTCGACCTTCTTCTCGAAGGCCTCGATGTCGTGTTCAAATTCAAGAAAAACGCGTTTTGCCATGATGGTCGATATGTCCTGAAATGGGTCCGTGGAACTCAGATGCGGCGCCAGGTCGTGCCCTGCGGGCCGTCCATGAGCACGATGCCCTCGTCAAGGAGGGACTTGCGGATTTCGTCGGCGCGGGCGAAGTTCTTCGCCTTTTTGGCCTCGCGGCGTTCCTCGATCAGGGCGTTGATGCGGGCCTCGTCGGCATCGGAGGCGCCGCCCTTGAGGAAGTTCTCGGGGTCAAGCTGCAGGATGTTGAGCACGGCGCCCAGGCCCTTGAGCTGGCGCACGAGGACCGGATCGCCCGTGCGGTTGATCTCGGTGGCGAGCTCGAACATCGCGGCGATGGCGAGCGGCGTGTTGAAGTCGTCGTCCATCGCGGCCTTGAACTGGGCGGCGTACTTCTCGCTCCAGTCGACCTCGCCTTCGGCGGCCTCGCGGCCCTTGAGGGCCCCGTAGAGGCGCACGAGGGCCTTCTGGGCCTCCTCAATGAGCGCGCTCGAGAAGCTGATCGGGCTGCGGTACTGGCTGCGCAGCAGGAAGAAGCGGAGCACTTCGGCGCCGTTGCCCTCGCCGTAGGCGGCTTCGGTGTCCTTGAGGGCGTCGCGGATCGTCCAGAAGTTGCCGAGCGACTTGGACATCTTCTCCTCGTGGCCGGAGGCGTCGCGCACGCGCAGCGGACCCGAGTGCATCCAGACCTTGGCGAACGGCACGCCGGAGGCGGCCTCGCTCTGGGCGATCTCGTTCTCATGGTGCGGGAAGATGAGGTCGGGACCGCCGCCGTGGATGTCGAACGTGTCGCCGAGGATCTTGGCGCTCATGGCCGAGCACTCGATGTGCCAGCCAGGACGGCCGCAGCCCCACTTGGATTCCCACTGGGGCTCGCCCGGCTTGGCGCTCTTCCAGAGCACGAAGTCGAGCGGATCGCGCTTGCCGGCAGCCACGTCGACGCGGGCGCCCGACTGCAGGTCGTCGATCGACTTGCCGGAGAGGCGGCCGTAGTTCTCGAACTTGCGCACGGCGAAGTCGACGTCACCGTCGGAACCCTGGTAGGCGTAGCCCTTCTGCTCAAGCTTCTCGATGAGGCCGAGCATTTCGGGGATGTAGTCAGTGGCGCGGGGCTCGTGCGTGGGCGCGAGGCAGCCGAGCGCGAGCATGTCCTCCTGCATCGCGCGGCCGAACTCCTCGGTGAGCTCGGTCGTCGTGATGCCGCGCTCGGCAGCGCGGCGGATGATCTTGTCGTCGACGTCCGTGATGTTGCGCACGAAGGTCACCTTCATGCCGGAGGCCTCGAGCCAGCGGCGCACGACGTCGAAGGCCACGAAGGTGCGGCCGTGGCCGATGTGGCAGTAGTCGTAGACCGTCACGCCGCAGACGTACATGCGGACGTGGTTGGGTTCGATCGGGGTAAAGGGGGCCTGCGTGCGGCTGAGCGTCGAATAGATCGAAAGTGCCATGGGTGAGGAGTCCTTCTACTCTTATATATAGGCGTCTGCGCGCATGAAGGCGCGTGCGCAGGGGCGGGATGCGCCCCGCGCTTGCATGCGTGCGTCCTGACGGGAATCATCCGCCGTGAGGCCGCAGTGGGCTAAAATGTGGCGCAGACTGAAACATCGCTGCAGGAAGTATAGCCGCCCCGCCCCCTCGCTGCCGTCGCGAATCGAGCGCAAGCCGCTTTTTCGCGTGCGCCCTAGCCTCAAGCGGGGATGCGCGGTCATCCTTTCCGCCGACGCCCATCATCCAAGACAGAAGAGAAGATACACATGCGACGCCTCATTACCGCC
The DNA here is from genome assembly GCF_001578585.1 of Sutterella sp. KLE1602. NCBI lineage: Bacteria > Pseudomonadati > Pseudomonadota > Betaproteobacteria > Burkholderiales > Sutterellaceae > Sutterella > Sutterella sp. KLE1602. Next base: position 21,137 of record NZ_KQ968535.1, on the reverse strand, counting down.
GCGCTCCTCGCGCTCGCCCTCGGCTCCGCCCAGGCCGCCACCCAGATGGAGCAGCTCGCCAAGCAGATGCACCCGAGCGAATTCCCGGCCCAGATCGAAAAGCTTCTCAACAGCGGCAAGGCCGCCCAGGCGCTCGAGCTCGCCGACCTCGGCATCCGCAAGAACGAACGCAGCCCGCAGCTGCGCTTCATGAGGGCCGTGGCGCTCGAAAATCTCACCAGATCCGAAGAGGCCGTGCGCGAGCTCAAGCAGCTCATCATCGACTATCCCGAAATCCCCGAGCCCTACAACAACCTCGCCGTGATCGAGGCGGGTCTCGGCAACCTCGAGGAAGCCGTCGCGCACCTCAAGCAGGCCCTGCGCATCAACCCCGACTTCGCGCTTGCGCGCAAGAACCTCGGCGACGTGTATCTCGCGCTCGCCCGCGAGGCCTATGAGCAGGCCGTCGTGAAGCTTCCGAACAACCACGTCCTCGAGCGCCGCCTCAACACGCTCAAGAGCCTCGAGACCGCCCGCTGAGCCGGGCTGCGTGCAACCCAAAACCAAGACAGGCAAAAAATATTATGAAAATCCGCTCCCGCATCCTTCTTCCGCTCGCGCCCGCCCTTCTGGGCCTTCCCGGCGCCGTCCTCGCCGCCTCGCCCGCCCGCTACCCGCGCGTCGAGATCGTCACCGACATGGGCACGATCGTCGTGCAGCTCGCCCCGTCGCGCGCGCCCCGCACGGTCGAGAACTTCCTGCGCTACGTCCGCGAGGGCCACTACGCGGGCACGGTCTTTCACCGCGTGATCCAGGGCTTCATGATCCAGGGCGGCGGCTTCACCGCCGAGATGCAGCAGAAGCCCGTGCATGATCCGATTCCGCTCGAGGCCCGCGGCGGCCTGCCCAACGACAGGTACACGATCGCCATGGCCCGCACCTCCTACCCGCACTCCGCGACCGCGCAGTTCTTCATCAACGTTGCGGACAACGGCTTCCTCAACGCCTCCCAGGCCGCCGACGGCCAGGGCTACTGCGTCTTCGGCCGCGTCGTCAAGGGCCAGGACGTGGTCGACAAAATCGCCGAGGTCCGCACGGGCGTCAAGGCCGGCATGCGCGACGTGCCCGTCAAGCCCGTGACGATCGTCTCCGCGCGCGTGCTCTGAGACACGGAGAACGGGCCTCTCGCACAACCCTGCTTTGTGCGACAATACCCCATTGCCCGTCGCCCCGCGGGGCGGCGGATGTTTGAATGAATTACGTTTTTAGACTGACAAGACAATGATTCGCTTTACGACCAACAAGGGCGTGATCGACATCGAGCTCGATCACGAACACGCTCCCAAGAGTTCCGCCAACTTCGAACAGTACGTCCGCGACGGCTTCTATGATGGCACGATCTTCCATCGCGTCATCAAGGGCTTCATGATCCAGGGCGGCGGCTTCGAACGAGGCATGAAGGAGAAGGCCACCCGCGCCCCGATCGAAAACGAAGCCGCCAACGGTCTCAAGAACAACAAGTACACCATCGCCATGGCCCGTACGTCCGACCCGCACTCCGCGTCGTCCCAGTTCTTCATCAACGTCGCCGACAACGACTTTCTGAACCACACGGCTCCGAACCCGCAGGGCTGGGGCTACGCCGTCTTCGGCAAGGTCACGGCCGGCCAGAACGTCGTCGATGAAATCGCCCGCGTCCCCACCTCCACGCGCGGCTTCTACGGTGACGTGCCGGTTGATGACATTGTGATCGAAAAGGCCGAAATCCTCTGATAGAGCCCGCTCAACACGAGCCCCTGGGGCGCCGAGATGACACGTCCGGCGCCCTTCCGTTCATTTAGACTGGACAAATCCGCCATGGCAGACAAAAAGGTTCCGGCCCTCTGCGGCCTCAAGAGCGTGCCCGAGCTCACCAATCCCGTCATCATCTCCGACGTGCATCTTGCGGCCAACAAGCCCAAGACCATCATGGCGTTCCTGCGCTTCATGAAGAACGTCGCGCCGCGCTTTGCCGAGCTCGTCATTCTGGGCGACCTCTTCGACTACTGGCTCGGCGACGACGCCACGCCCGAAGCCGACCCGATCATCGCAGAACTCAAGCTCTACTCCTCGACCGGCCGCCGCGTGCTCATCATGCAGGGCTCCCACGACGCCCTTCTGGGCGCCGACTTCGCCGAGGCCTGCGGTGCCGAGCTCATCGCCGACCAGATCGTCATTCCCGTCAACGGCAATCCGATCCTCTTCGCCTACGGCGACCAGTGGTGCGTCCGCGACCAGGTCCGCCAGGCCCGCCGCGCCGTGCTGCGCGACCCGATCTGGCAGGAAAACCTCCTCGCCCAGCCCGCCCACGAGCGCGCCGCCGTCATCGACGAGGCCCTGAGGAAGTGCGCCACCGAAAACGAGGCTCCGAAGAACCCGCGCGACTTCGACGTCATTGAAAGCGCCGTCGCCGAATCGGCCCGCGCCGCAGGCGTCGAGCTCGTCATCCACGGCCACACCCACCACCCCGGCGCCCACGTCAACGCCGTCATCGAGCGCTGGGTGCTCCCCGACTGGGAGTTCGACCTCACCGAAACGAGCTGCAGGAGCGGCTACATCACCTTCATGCAGGGCGGCCGCCCGCAGATCCAGATGATGTAACCCTTCTCAAACCGCGCCCGGCAGGCATGCCGGGCGCATTTTCCTCCTGAGAACAACATGTCCGACAAACTTCTCGAGTCCCAGGCCGCCGTCTTCAAGGCACTCGGCCACCCGAGCCGGTTGCTGATGGTCAAGGCCCTCGCAGGCGGCGAGCGATGCGTCTGCGAACTCCGGACCCTCGTCGGCGCCGACATGTCAACCGTCTCCAAACACCTGACCGTCCTCAAGAACGCCGGCGTCGTCGAGGCGGATCGACGCGGCAACAACATCTACTACAGGCTCGTCCTCACATGCCTTTCCGGCGTCTTCACATGTCTGGACGCCGACAGCCGATGCCCGGGAGTCCAAAGGCCGGGCAAGTGCAGCTGCTCCTGAAACCTCCTTCCCACATCAATCTCGTGGTAAACTATTTGGCGGATTAGCCAAATAGCTCAACAGTAGCCGGCCGTTCAGGCCGGCTTTTGACGACCCGCCATTTGGCCAAACAGCCAAATAGGTCTCAACCATGACATCCATCATCTTCAGAGAGGGCGACAAGCCTCATGCTCAAAAGCTTCGGTACGGAGCCGCCGCTGCGGCGGTGCTCCTTTCGTGGTTTGCTCTCTACCGCTGGGCGGAACCTGCCTCAAGCTTGATCGTCTTCGAGCTTCTGGGCCTCTCGCCCGCTTCCAGAACCGGCGCGGCGCTGCAGTTCTTTCTTTATGACAGCACGAAGATTCTGCTTCTGCTCGTGCTGATGATCTATCTGATCTCGCTTCTACGAGCAGGGCTCAATCCGGACCGCGTCCGTGCAATCCTCGCGGGCCGCTCGCGCCTGCCCGGCTACGGCCTCGGAGCGCTCTTCGGCGCCATCACTCCCTTCTGCTCGTGCTCGAGCGTGCCGCTCTTCATTGGCTTCACCGCCGGCGGAATTCCGTTCGGGATCACCATGGCCTTTCTGATCACCTCTCCCGTCATCAACGAGGTGGCCGTCGTCCTGCTCTGGGAACTGCTCGGCTGGAAGCTGACGCTTCTCTACGTCGCAACGGGGCTTCTGATCGGCATTCTCGGCGGTCTGTTCGTTGACGCCATCCATGCCGGACGGTGGCTGCAGCCCTTCCTCCTTCAGTCCTTCGATGCGGATGCCTCCGGCCAGGCCGTCCACGGGAACCCGAGTCTCGGCCTGCAGGCAAGGCACGCCTTTGCGCTGTCGGAAACCCGCGACATTCTGCGCAGAGTTGCCAAATGGGTCTTCATCGGCGTTGGCGCAGCAGCTTTCATCCACGGCTGGGTTCCCGAAGGCTGGCTGCTCGAGCACTTCTCCTCCGACCGCCTCTGGAGCGTGCCCGCCGCCGTTCTGGTCGGCCTTCCCCTCTACACAAATGTCACGGGCATCGTGCCCGTCATGGAAAACCTCCTTCTGAAGGGGCTTCCCCTCGGCACCACGCTCGCCTTCTGCATCTCTGGCGTCGCCGCCAGTCTGCCTGAGCTCATCATGCTCAGGCAGGTGATGACCGATCGGCTCATCGCCGTTTTCCTCGGATTCCTGCTTGTCGCGATCACGGCGGCAGGCTGGCTTCTCAACCTTCTCGCGCCCATGCTCAAATAAGAAGCCGGCGCTCAAACTTCACAAAAGGACAAAAACATGCACATCAGGATTCTGGGAACTGGCTGCAGCCGATGCACCCGCCTTGAACAGCTCGTGAGGGAGCGCGCCGCAGAGCTCCGCCCCGAGGCCATCATCGAAAAAGTCACCGACGTCATGCAGATGCTTCGCCTCGGCGTCATGAGCACGCCTTCGATCCTCATCGACGACAAGCCCGTGGCAGTCGGCCGCGTCCCCTCCCGCGAGGAGATCGATGAATGGCTGCGGCAGGAATGAAGATGCCCGCCGTCCTCTTCTGCTGCACTCACAACAGATGCCGAAGCCGCATGGCCGAAGCCGTCGCCCGACATCTTCTTCCCGGCTGGACATTCATGTCGGCGGGATCCGCACCCGCAGGCGGCATCGATCCCGGTGCAGAGGCCGCGCTGCGCGAGTCGGGACTCGAAGCATCAGGCCCCGCACGACGCGTGCAGGACCTCGACCTTTCGGCATTTGATCTCATCGTCACGCTCTGCGCTCAGGAGGAAAGCTGCCTGTGGCTTCCGCCCGCTCTCTCGAGGCGTGTTCTGCACGTTCCCTTCGAAGATCCGTCCCGTCTCGGCGCCGACACGCCGCAAAGCGTCCGCAACGAGGCCTTCAGGCATCTCATGATCGAACTCGGCGCCTTCTGCCTCACGCTTCCCGACACGCTCGAGAAGATTCATGCGGCAGAGGATATGCGTCGTTCGTGAAAAAATCCGAACGTCCGTTCGTTTTGCCGTAAAATGTCGCATGTTCTCAAACAAGCCCGATCGTCCGACAACCCCGCGGGACGAGCGGAACGACACAAGCACAAACGGAGAGACCCCTTGAGCAACCTCGAATGCAAGCACCGCCTCTACAAGAAGGTCGGCCTGATCGGCAAGGCCTTCAGCCATGAAGTCAGGCTCGAGCTCATCGAGCTCCTCTCCCAGTGTCCGCAGACCGTCGAAAAGCTGTCCGAGATGCTCGACGAGGACTACAAGAGCATCAGCGCGCACCTGCGCGTCCTCTATCGCGCGGGGCTCGTGACCTGCACCCGCAACGGCCGCTTCCAGCGCTACGGACTTGCGAGCCCCAAGGTGGCGGCGCTTGCCGTCATGATCCGAGAGACGGCAGAGCAGAGCATCGCCGAACTTTCCAGTCTCGAGGCCGAAAGCGGCATTCCCAACGCCTCGCTCGGCATCGAGGACGCCGTTCACTACGCCTCCGAAGGCAAGCTCATCCTGCTCGACGTCCGCCCCGAGGAGGAATTTGCGGCGGGACACCTTCCCCACGCCGTCAACATGCCCATCGAAACGCTCGGCAAGCGCGTGCACGAGCTGCCCCGAGGCATGGCGCTCGCCGCCTACTGCCGCGGTCCCTACTGCTTCCTCGCGCACGAGGCGGCAGCCATTCTCGAAGCTTCGGGCCGACGCCTGCAGGTGATCCCCTCGGGCGTCATGGAGTGGTCGAGCAGGGGCGCCGAACTCGAGTCCGCGAGCCCCGAGGAATCCCAGGAAACGCCGCCGCGACGCGGCATCAGAACGAAGGCCTGAGGCCGACGGATCCCTGACGAAGGACAAAATGACGAAAGCCCGCCGCTTGAACAAAGACGGCGGGCTTTTCCTTTGGGAGAGCGTGAACTTCAGAGTTCGCTCATCGCGTGCCTGAGCCTCAGTCCCGCGAGCACGGCGTCATAGTGCGCGTACATCGCGTTCATGTCGCTCGAGAGCCTGAGCGTTTCCGCATCGAGCACCTCGGTGTGGGAGACGAGCCCGTGGCGGTAGCGCTCGCGCACGGCGCGCAGGTTCTCGTCGGCCTGCGCAAGGGCGCTCTGCGCGACACCAAGGCGTTCGTCCGCCTCGTTCACGTTGAGCAGGCACTGCCGGACGGCAAGTTCGACGAGCGAGCCCGCCTCGGCCTTCTGATGCTCGAGCGCGGCGCGCTTTTTGCCGATCTCGGTGACGTTCGCGGCGCGCACGCCGCCGTCGAGGATGTTCCACTTCATCGTGACGCCGACCATCCAGCCGCGGTCGCGGGCGAGGTACGGATCGTCCTGTCTCATCCAGCCGCCGGCCAGAGCCACCTGCGGGAGATAGGCGCCCTTTTCGGCCTTCGCCTGCGCGGCGAGCGCCGCGTCGGCGTGCCTGATGCCCTCGATGGCGGCGTTCTTTCTGACGGCGCGCTCGACGAGCGTAGCCTCGCCGCCCTGAAGGACCTCGGGGAGCGCAGGCTCCTCAAGGCGGGCCTCGGCGTCGAGCGGCCTGCCGATCTCGCGGTTGTAGGCGGACTTCGCGAGGCTGAGCGCGTTTCTTGCGCGGATCACGTCCTGACGAGCGTTCTTCACCCAGACCTCGGCCGCCAGACGGTCGGTCTTGACGACGAAGCCCTTTTTGAAGAGCTTCTCGACGTCGGCGGCGTGGGCCTGGAGCGTGCGCTCGTGAAGCTCGGCGAGTTCAAGCGCGCGCTGCGCCTGCAGGACGTTCACGTAGCGCTCGGCCACCTTCATCTTCACGTCCTGTTCGGCCCCCCTGAGCTCGCTCCCCGCACGGGTCTTCAGGGCCTTGGCGGCCTCGACGCCCGAGACGATGCGCCCGCCCGCAAAGACGGGAAGCGTCGCGACGGCGCCGTAGCCGTAGGTGCGGTCCTTCGCAAGCGGCATGGACATGCCCATGAAGCGCATCTGAGGCGCCTCCTCGAGCCTGAGGTAGTTCGCCTGCAGGTCCACGCTCGGCAGGTGCTTGCGCTCGGCGGCGCTCACAGCCGCATCGGCCGCCTCCTCGGTCGCGCGGGCGGCTTCGAGCACCCGGCTTCCCGAGAGCGCGGCGTTCCACGCGTCGTCGAGCGTCTCGGCCGCGAGCGGGCCCGCGGCCAGCGTCCCGGCCAGAAGGACGCCGATCAGCTTCTTCACATCACTCGTCATGCCTTCACCTCCGTGGCGGCCGCCTTCGTTCCGTCTTCGTCCGCATGGAACGGGAAGGCCTTGTAATACTGATAGAGCAGGATCGGAACCACGAACACCGTGCAGCACGCGCTCACGAGCGTGCCGAAGATGAGCGAGATCGCCAGTCCGCGGAAGACCGCGTCGGTGAGCATGATCAGGCTGCCGCACACGACGCACAGCGACGTGAGCAGGATCGGACGCATGCGCACGCTGCCCGCCTTGAGCACGGCTTCCTTGAGCGGCATGCCGAGCCTGAGGTTGTCGATCACGAAGTCGATGAGCAGGAACGAGTTTCTCACCACGATGCCCGCCAGCGCCGTAAAGCCGATGAGGGACGTGGCCGAGAACTGCTCGCCCAGGAGCCAGTGGCCGGGGAAGACGCCGATCACGCCCATGAAGACCGCAGAGAGGGCAATCACGGGGAGAAGGAACGACTTGTAGTAGGCCACGAGCATCAGGTAGATGCCGCCCACCGCGAAGGAGAGCGCAATGACGAGGTCCCTGTAGGAGTTGAGCATCATGCGGATCTCGCCTTCCCAGAGCAGCTCGACGCGCGACTGCGTGAGGTCGGGGCGAACCTCGGAGACGCCGAGGTTCGACGTCGCGAGCGTTCCGCCCGCCGGCAGCGCCATGCCCTCGAGCCTGTTGTTGAGGTCGATCACGGCATAGGTGGCCGTCGTCCAGCCGAGCTCGCCGCCGATGCGCGTCATGGGCACGCCGTCCTTGTGGCGGATCGTCTGCTCGGCGGCGCCCGTCTCCGTGGTCACCAGGGAGGAGAGCGCCACGCGTGCGCCGCCCGCGCCCGGCACCGTCACGCCCGAGAGGAGCGACGGATCGAACTGGGCCTCGTCGGGAATGAAGAGCCTCACGGGCACCGGCTCGCGCTCGCCGCCGACGTGCGCGTATCCGCTCACGTCGCCCGAGACGAGCTTGCGCAGGAGCCCCGCCGCTTCGGCCGCATTCACGCCCGAGAGCGCGGCCTTCTCGCGGTCGATCGCCAGACGACGCTCGACGACGTCGGCCTCGGCGTTCCTCACGATCTCGACCATGTCGTAGGTCTTGCGGAACTCGGCTTCGATACTGTCGGAGATGACCCTGAGCTCCTTGGGATCACGCCCGTAGACCTCGGTGAGGACCGTGGCGACGAGCGGAGGTCCCGGAGGATCCTCGACCACCTGGATCGTGCTGCCGGGCCATGCGGCCGCGACGGGCCTGAGCGCCTCGCGCAGCTCGCTCGCGATCTCGATCGTCGAGCGTCGGCCCGTGTCCTTGTTCGTGAAGTTCACGCGCACGGCGCCGATGTTCGAGCCCTTTTCGCCCGCGCCCTTGAGGAGCGAGTTGAAGTCGTCGATGCCGCCTTCGCCCGTCCAGCTCTGGTAGTTGACGACCTCGGGAATGCGGGAGACGACGGCCGCGACGTCGCGGACCGCGCGGTCGGTCACCTCAAGCGCCGTTCCCTCCTTCATCTTCACCGTGACGTTGAAGGTGTTCTTGTTGTCCTTGGGGAGGAACCCCATCTGCACGCCGAAGGCCGACGGTTCGCCCGCGGGCCCCTCGGGCCTGATGAACTGCCACGCGGGCAGCACGCACGAGGCCGCGAAGCTTGCCGCGAGCGCGAGCATCAGCACGAGCTCGCGCACGGGATAGCCGATCACGCGTCCCGCGACCGCGTCGTAGACGCGCGCGATGAGGATGGGCTCCTCCTTCGGGGGCTCGCCGCCCTTTTCATGGCTCATCGGAATCCAGTGCCTGCACATCCAGGGCACGACGCTGTAGGCGATGAAGAGCGAGGCGAAGATCGCCACGGGAACCGTGACGCCCACGGGATGGAAGTACTGCTTGGGCATGCCCGTGAGCGTGGGCACGAGCGAGTAGAAGACGAGCATCACCGTGAAGGTGGCCATCATCGTGGGGCTGCCGATCTCGTCGGCCGCGCGCACGACCTGCACGGGCTTGGACTCCTTCGAGCCAAGGCCGAAATGACGCACCACGTTCTCCACGACCACGATCGCGTCGTCGACGAGAAGGCCGAGCGCGATGATGAGCGCGTAGAGGCTCAGGCGGTTGATCGTGAGTCCGTCGATCTTCGTGATCGTGAGCGTGATGGCGAGAATGAGCGGAATCGAGAGCCCGACGATGAGCGCGGGCCTGCGGCCGAGGAAGAGCCAGGTCACGGCCACGACCGAGACGAGCGCGATGCCGAGATGCTCGAGGAGGAGGTTCACGGCGTCGTTCGCGCGCTCGCCGTCGTTTCGCGTCACGACGACATGCACGCCCTCGGGCACCGTGGCCTTCATGCGCTCGACGCGCTCGATGACCTGGTCGGCCACCTCGACGGCGTTCGTGTTCTTTTTCTTCGCCACGGCGAGCGTGACGGCGTTCATCTCGCGTCCGCCCGTGAGCACGTAGTTGTCGGCGTCGCTTCGCCCGTAGGCAAAGCGCGTCGTCATCGTGCGCCGCGCGGCGGGCCCGTCCGTGATCTCGGCCACGTCGCCGAGCCTCAGGGTGCGGCCCGAGAAGACGCCGATCGGCAGGCTGCGCAGCTCGTCGACGCCTTCGATGCCGTTGGCGAGCCTCACCTTCTGCTCAAGGCCGTTTTCAACCACGCTGCCGAGCGGGGCCGCCACGTTCGAGGCGGCGACCGCCATGCGCACGGAGTCGAGCGTCGCCCCGAAGCTCTGAAGCCTTTCGGGATCGATCGCGACCGTGAACTCGCGGCTGCGGCCGCCTTCCACCGTCGTCGTCGAGACGTCGGCCATGCTGAGGAGCTCGTCGCGCATCGCATTGGCGATGCGTCTGAGCGCAAAGTCGTCGTACTTCTCGCTCGCAAGCGTGACCGTCACCGCCGCCACGTCGTCCGCGTCGGCGCTCACGATCATCGGCACGGACGCCGCCGCAGGCAGCAGGTGCCGTCCGCTGTAGACGCGGTCGTAGAGCTTGTTGAGCGACGCCTCCTTCTCCTCGCCCACCTTGAAGCGGACGGTGAGGCGCGCGACCGAGTCGGACGCCGCGCCTTCGGTATGGTCGACGCCCGGAATCTGGTTGACGATCGCCTCAAGGGGCTTGAGCACGGTCTGCTCGACCTCGGAGGGCATGGCGCCCGGCAGCACCACCTGAACGAGGGCGCCGGGCATCGTGATCTGCGGATTCTCCTCGCGGGGCGTGGAGAGCACCGCCCAGAGGCCGCAGATGAGACAGCCGAGAATGACGATCGAGGTGAGCTTGGAGTCGACGAAGAACTCCGAGAGCTTCCCCGTGATGTGTCCTGCTACGCGCATGAGCGCCTCCCGCTAGTTCTGACGATCGGCGATCCTGACGGGCGAGCCCTCGTTGAGGGTCGCCCTGGGCGAATCGACCACGACCTCGCCGCCCTCGAGGCCCGCAAGCACCGTGACGAAGTCGCCGCGACGCTCGCCGAGCCTGAGCCAGCGGAACTTCGCCTCGCCGTCCCTGACGACGAAGACGCCTTCAAGGCCTGCGCGCTTCGTGAGGGCCGAAGCCGCCACGCGCACTTCGGACGTGCCCGCAAGCTCGAAGACGGCCGTGCCGAAGGTGCCGGGCATCACGTCCGCCGCATCCCCGCTGAAGGCAATCTTCACGAGACAGGTGCGCGTGAGTTGGTCGGCGGAGTGCACGACGCGCTCGACTGCGCCCGCAAGCGGCGCCCTGCCCTTGAGCTCGATCCTGACGGCCATGCCTTCCCTGACGCCGGGCGCGAACGATTCGGGCACGTAGGTCTCGAAGACGGGCGCGCCCGCGCTCTCCATCATGACGATGGGGGCGCCCGGCGTCACGAGGTCGCCCTCGCGCTTGACGAGCATCACCACCGTGCCGTCGAAGGGCGCGCGCACGTCGGCGTACTCGAGCTGCACGCGGGCTGCGTCGAGCTGCGCCTCGGCAGCCCTGAGCCTCGAGGCCGCGGCCTCGTGGTTGAGCCTCACCTTGCGCCACTCGTTGTCGGAGACGACGCCGTCCTCGTGAAGCGAACGGAACTTGCGCATGTCGACCGCCGCATCGCGCTCGGCGGCTCGGGCGGCCGCAAGCGACGCCTCGGCCGCCTCGATCCCCGCCCTGACGTCCGTGACGTCGAGCCTGGCGACGGAGTCACCCTTCGAGACGCGCGCGCCTTCACGGGCGGGCAGCGCCCTCAGATAGGCCGTGACGCGGGAGGCGATCGCCACGCGTTCGCGCGCGGCGGCCGTGCCGCTTGTCGTATAGGCGCCGGACACGTTGCTCTGCAGCGCCGCGGGAACGACCGTCTCGACCGCGCCCTGTGCGGGCGCCGCAGGCTCCGGAGCCTCCTTGCAGCCCGAGAGCGCCAGAAGCGCGGCGAAGAAGCCCGCCGCAAGGCCCGTTTTCAGAAATCTCATGACGCCTCCCGTCACCTGGGACTGACATGCACCTCAAGCAGTCCCGCCACGTATTCGATCATCTCCGCCTCTTCGTAGAGGCCGGGACCCGCCCCGGGAATCCGCTCGATGAGCATGCGGCCCTCGTAGGGCATGAAGCACAGCGAGCAGAGCGAGAGCACCCAGCGCCTGCGGTCGCCCGTCACGCCGAGCTCGGCCGCGAAGCCCATCATCAGGTCGAAGAAGCGCTTGAGGGGCTTCGTCGCGAAGATGAGCGCATTCTCGCGGTCCGTGTCGATGAGCACGCGCTGAAAGAGAATGCAGCCGTCGTTGTTGGAGGAAAAGCGCCCGATGATGCGGGCGATGACGCGGCGCAGCCTCTCGGGAGGCGTGCCGTCCTGAATGCGCACCACCTCCTCGATGCTGTCCGTCACCTGCTTGATCGCATGGTCGACCGCATGCCTGTAGAGGTCGATCTTGTCGGAAAAATGGTAGTAGATCGCCGCCTGCGTGAAGCCGACCTCAAGCGCAACCTCGCGCATCGAAACGCCTGCATACCCGTTGCGGGCGAAAAGCCTCAGCGCGACTTCAAGCACGGTGGCGCGGGCGTCGGCCCCTCTCTGTTTTCTGGGATCCCTTGTGGTGGTCATCTTCGTTCCCTTTTCTGCTGCTGTTGTTGTCGAACGCACTTACTGATCGTTCAGTAAGTATCCTTGTTTTCAGTATACGTCAGCTGCGGCAGAAGAAAAACCGGCTTCAGGGAAAACGAAAACCCCTCCGACGGCACTGCGGCGGAGGGGTTTTCAAATGGAATGTCCGGATGCTTATTCCGAACGCCTCTTCGAAAGGCGAAGGGCGTCGGCGGCCGAGAGGAAGGCGATGACGGCTCCCCAGATCATGACGACGGGCGCGGTGGTCTCGGCGCAGGGCGCGTTCTCGACGGCGCACGGGCCGATGACGAAGGCGGCGGCTAGCGTGATGACGATGCCGAGCAGCATGTTCATGAGCTGGATGCCCGCCGCAAGGCCTGCGGACGAGAACTGCAGCATGACGCCCGCAAGGGCGCTCGCGAAGCCAAGGACGGCCGTCATGCGCACGAGGTAGAAGCACGGCGCGGCGGCGTCCTTGTGAAACGGCAGGACGAACATGACGGCGATCGTGAGGCCGAGGCCCACGAGCATCATCAGAAAGCCGGAGAGAAAGGCGGGACGCTTCATGTTGAATAAGACTCCAGGAAATTCGGTGCGGGATGCGGGAAGGCGAATTCTACCCGTCCCGCCCCCTCGGCTCAAGCCCTCGATCACCCCTTGCTGCCGGGGATACCGGGCGGGCGCGGGCGGCCCGTGCGGTGCATGTCACCGTCCTGCATCAGGTGGACCGCATCGTTGAGGGTGCCCGTGTGCACCGTGGCGGGGAGGCTTCTCTCAAGCTGCGGCGACTCGTCGGCCTGCTCCTCGCCGCGCCTCTCGACCACCTCGCGGGCCACGCGACCGTTGCCGCCCGACTCGTAGATGCTGACGGTCTCGGGGCCCATGTCGGCGATGACGGAGACGTCCTTCATCTGGGAGGGGATCGTCATCGTGAACTTCACGCCCCGCGAGCCGTTGCGTGCAACCGTGATGTTGCCCGCATGGCGCTCGGCGATGTTGGCGACGATCGAGAGCCCGAGGCCCATGCCGGCCTCGCCCTTGCTTGTCTGCAGCGGCTTGAAGAAGCGCGAGAGCTGCTCGTCCGAGATGTAGGGACCGTTGTCGCCCACCGTCAGGATCCAGGTGTGCTCGTCGCTCGGATAGAGGCAGACCTCGATCTTCGGATCGGGAATGCCCGAAATGGCGTCGGCGGCGTTCTTGAGGAGGTTGAGCACCACGAGCTCGATCTCCCAGCCGTCGACCTCGGCCATGCTGTGCGGATGCATGCGCACCGTCAGCTCGGCGTCGGTCGTGCGCGAGCGCCTGAAGGTCTGGATGGCGTTCTCGATGATGATCGAGAGGTCGGAGACCTTGCGCGGCGGATAGTCGTGCTTGGCGTAGGAGCGCACGCGCTCGACGATCTTGCTCGCGCGTTCGGCCTGCAGGACGATCTCCCTCAGGGCGAGCTCAAGCTTCTCGCGCTCGACGTCGCCGCGCCCGAGGCGCCTCAGAAGGCCGTTGCCGTAGTTGGTGATGGCGCCCAGAGGCTGCTTGAGCTCGTGCGCGATGATGGTCGACATCTGGCCCACGATGCCCGTGCGCTCGAGGTTCGCGATGTGCTGCCTCGACTGCGCGGCCTCGGCCTCGATGCGGTCTCGCTGTCCCAGGGCGTCGCGAAGCGCCCTCGTGCGGCGGCGCACCAGGATCGAGAGCGTCGTCGTGTACGTGAGCACGAGGAAGATCACGAGCATGATGAGCGCGATGATCTCGGCGTGCTCCCTCACGAAGCGCTGGAAGCTCCAGCCCGCAAGGTCGCTGTAGGGACCGATCTTGAGCGTGTAGAAGAGATCGAAGACGGGACGGTTCGTCACGGGCAGCGCCCATTCGGCCCCGTACTTGATGCTCGACATGCCGAGCAGCACGGCGGTCATCGCCTTCTTGAGCGTCGGATCGATGTCGTTGACGGCCGCAAAGACACGCCCGGGATAGACCTCGGTCGAGTGGACGCAGGAGAGACCGTCCTTCTTCTTGGGATTGAGAACCTCGATCTCGTCCATCGGAAAGGACGGATCAAGCGCGAGCTGCTCGAGCGCGCAGGCGGGCAGAAGCCCCACGCGCTCCCTGCCCGCAAGCACGTATTCGACGAGGTCGCGCTGCGAGTTGTTCGTGAAGGTCGTCCTCGAGAGCAGGTCCTCGTAACCGATGCGGCGGCGCTTGACGAGCTCGCCCGCGCCGACGAGCCAGGCCGACATCGACTTCGGGGTCATGGCGGCGAGCTCGTGCGTGGCGACGTAGGTGAGCGGATCGTGCACTGCGGAGCCGTCGGCGGGCTTTTTGCGGAAGAAGGTCGAGGCCATCGCCTCGCTCGGACTGTCGCCCGTGCCGGGCCACATGACGGCGATCTGCTCGACGCCGCCCATGGCCTGCTCGAGGGCGTAGAAGGACTGGTCCGCGATGAAGAAGTCGACGCCTCCCGTGCGGATCGACTGCGACAGGTCGCGGTCGTTCAGATAATAGATGTTCACGTTCTGCGAGCCGAACATGACGCGGATGAACTCCTTCGTCGCGTTGATCATCTCGGCGTCAGGCTCTGATCCAGGCTCGTTGTGGACCGCGATGCGCATCGGACGCTGGAAGTTCAGCTGTCCCACGGCCTCGGGACGCTCGAGGCCGTCGTCGGGCACTCTGCCGCCGTCGCGGCTGATGATGGGCGAGCGGTCGCGTTGGTGCGGATTGATGATCGCGAGCACGTCCCCCGAGGGCGTGCCCGTGCTCGTGCCCATGCCGAGGTAGGATGCGCTGACGGCGCCCCCGAAGGCGCACGACGCGATCCCGAGGGCCGCGGCGCCTGCAAGAGACGCCCTGATGATGTGGCTAAGCATAGGTGGGTTTGTGTCGGCGGCAGGCGGGCGTGGCCGTGCGCACTGCAGCCGGGTGAGGCAAAATGTTCGTACTAAAAACTGTCCTAATTGTGCCACCTGCCGACCGAATCATGTCCGAAAAAGCACTGAAGCCTGCGCTGACCGACGTCGGGCTACGATATAACACCAAGCTCGCGGACGTGCTCCCGCCAGACCTCGCCGAGCCGCTCAGGACCTTCGGCATTGAGACGGCCGAGGACCTCTACGAGTGCGCCGCCAACGCGGGCGCCTCGTGGTTCCGCCCCGTCACGGGCATCGACGCCTCGACGGCCACGGCCCTCATGACCTGGCTTCACAGGAACGGCAGGGACGTGGGCGAAGTGACCGAACGCTTTTTCCTGCCGGGCTGCGCGCCCTCGCCCGAATCGCGCTCCGTCGCGACCCAGGCCTCCGACGAAGGCATCGTGCCCATGGAGCGCCTCGTCGTGCCCGAAGGCCTGCGCGGAGACCGGGGCCTCAACAGGGCGCCCGCCATGGCCTGTTCGCTTGACGCCGAGGACGACCTCTCGGCCATCCGCGTCTGGCTTCAGGCACGCGCCTCCAATCCCAACACGCAGGCGAGCTACAGGAAGGAGGCCGAGCGCTACCTTCTCTGGTGCCTGCTTGAGCGCCGCACGGCGCTCTCCTCCGTGAGGGCGGGCGACGCGGCGCTCTTCCTGCGCTGGCTCGAGGGACTCGGCCGCACCGACGAGAAGGCATGGGCGCAGCAGTGGCGCATCCCCCAGAGCCGTTGGATCGGTCCCAAGAACATGCCCCGCACCTCGCCCGCCTGGCGCCCCTTCAACGGCCCGCTCTCCGCAACGAGTCGAAGAAACGCCGTCGTGGTCGTGCGTCAGCTGCACAACTTTCTCAAGAACACCGGCTATCTCATCTTCAGCCCCTTCGACCAGGTGAGTCCCAAGGTCCCGCTCCTCAAGGGCGAAGGAGCCCCGCAGGCCTTTGCGGACCGCTCGCTCACCGACGAGCAGTGGGCCGAGATCGTCTCCCGCATCGACGATCTCCCCGAAGGATGGCCACGCGAGCGCATGAAGCTCATTCTGATGATGGGCAAGAGCCTCGGCATGCGCGCCTCAGAAATGCTCGACGCGCGCACGGGCTGGATCGTCGAGAGGCGCGTGGGCTTCAAGGTCCGCGCCGCCATCGAGATCGTCGGCAAGGGCGCCAAGGTAAGGCGCCTGCCACTCAACGACGAGCAGCGCACGATCATCGACGACGCGCTCAGGGCCCGCGGCATTGCGGGCGTCGCGGGGTCCGATCCCGAAACGCCGCTTCTCGTCAACCTCGGCCGCGGCAGGAACGCACACGGCCCCATGACCCGAAGCGGACTCTACGTCGTGCTCACGAAGTTCCTCGAGGAAGTCGCGCTCGACGTCGCCTCCGAGCGTCCGATGGACGCCGCCAAGCTCCGCGCCTCGTCCACCCACTGGCTCAGGCACACCTTCGCCGTCAACGCCCTGACCGAAATGAGCGTCAACGTCGTGCAGGCCGCCATGGGACACGCCTCCGTGGCCACGACGGGCCGATACCTCTCGCCCGAAGAAGAGGCGATGAGCGAGGCGATGGAGAAGATGAAGGCGCTTTGATTCCGGGAAGGAAGGACGCCCGCAGAAGATAACACAGCCCCATCTTCCTTCACGGAAGGCGGGGCCGATTCTTCCGGCCTTAAGAATTAGACCTTGGGTAATCCGACGACGAGGTTCGGCTTCGTCAGAGCGGGATCGGGAAGCCCGGTGGACGCCGCGTTCGCACCGTATCTGGCGCGAAGTTCGTCAATGGGACCGAACGCGATCGCCCTTTGCGGGCAGGATTCAACGCAGATAGGCAGATGTCCCTTTTCAACCAGATGCTTCACATGAAACGTATAGACACCCCAACCCAGAACCGTCAGCATCAAAGCGCCGAACCACCCCCTCCACTTCATCCAGAAGGCCATCATCGGATTGTCCCGAAGATGAGCATATGGTCCGCGCTTGAGCGTCCTGTACAAATCCTTGACCTGACCAAAATCCGTGACCAGCGACCATTTCCCGAACGACGAGGCGGGCATCGACAGCACAGCGGTGCTCACCGCCTTGGCCGTCTCCCCACTCACATGTGCCGCAATGCCGAAGATGGTGCCCGGATAAAGCATCCCGGTCCTGGAACAGCGTTCGTCAAATTTTGGAGATCGCCGACTACTCGAAAGTGTTCTGCAGGGAATCCCTGTTGAGCCAGCTTTTCCAGTTCACACCTGGCGACGACAGCCGCATCTCCCCCGCCCGCCTCCAGACGTTCCAGCGGGGTCGGAGCTATGTAGCTGTTGAAGGTCGTTCGGCTAAGGAAGGCAACCGCGTCAAGTCCTGTTCGTTCGAGCTGCCCCTCAAAAATCATCCAAGTGCCGAAACTATCCTGAGCATCGGACAGAATATGAAGATTCTTCAAGTCCTCAAGATCGTGAACAGAAGACTTTTTTCGGTCTAACGACGGCCATGCCACTGACATATGCGGGGTCGGTTGCATCGGCAGACCTGTACGCAGCCAGTTGTTCGGCTAGTCCCTGAGATTGAAGGTCGGCAAAGATGCCGGCCTCGGCGATGAAGGCATGGACATTTTGAAGGCGCACTGCCTCATGAAGTTCTGCGGGAGACATGCATTTGATTCCAATGCGTGCATTGGGCAGCGTGGTCCGCAAATAAGTGAGCGTCGGCTGAAGGGTTTCGATGACAAAGCTCGACGGCAACGTGGACTGGACGGCAACCGAAAGATAAACGGAGTACTCTGGATCGCGCCCCCAGCTCGAAGAATCTGCGGCGACAGAAGCCGACACAGCAAACCATCAGGCACGCCGCCGCAAGGAGACGATTCATCTACGCCGACCTGACCGAAGCCGACTTCATGACGATACGCTCAGACCTGGCCACCGAGCGCCCTGACGTAGACGAGCAGCACGCCCTCCCAGACCTGGCGGGGTGCGAGCGGATGCTCGGCCGAGCGGCGCATTTCGGCGACGGCGGCATTGAGCGAGAGAAGGTTCTTCATCGTCGCATCGGCGGCGATCTTCTCGAGCACGTCCTTCTCGCGG
Source organism: Sutterella sp. KLE1602 (assembly GCF_001578585.1). Lineage (NCBI taxonomy): Bacteria > Pseudomonadati > Pseudomonadota > Betaproteobacteria > Burkholderiales > Sutterellaceae > Sutterella > Sutterella sp. KLE1602. Next base: position 3,029 of record NZ_KQ968535.1, on the reverse strand, counting down.
ATGAAGAAGTGCGGATCGGCGCCCGACTTCACGCGCAGCAGGTCGTAACACCAGCGGGAAAGATGGAGCGCAACTGCGGGAATACCCATCGAAGCCGAGTAGCCGCGAACGATGCTGTCAGGCGTGAGGCTGCGGCCGCGGGCGAGCAGGTCCCTGAGCGTGGCGGAGGCCTTCGCGTCGAGCGTCAAGCCCGTGATGTCCTTCACGGCGTTGAGCGGCGCGCCGCCCGCCATGGCGAGCGCGACCTCGGGATCGCCCTTGAGGCGCTTCTGGGCCGAGAGCCATGCAAGCGCGTCCTCCTTCGACGGAACGCCCACGCGCAGCAGGCGCGACCTCGAGCGGATCGTCGGGAGCACAGCGTCGATGTCGTCGGCCGCAAGAATGAAGACGCACTCCTCGGGCGGCTCCTCCATCGACTTGAGTAGCGAGGCGGCGGCCTCGGCGCGCACCATGTCGGCGGGATAGACGAGCACGCAGCGGCGTCCTCCGCGGCTCGGCGCCATCGTGAGGAAGTCCGTGAGGGCGCGGAACTGATGAATGCGGATTTCGCGCGAAAGCTTCTTCGAGGACGAGGAGGTTTCGGGCGGGGTGTACGGCAGGTCGAGCGCGTTTGCGAGGAATTCGCTCACGACGATGCGGCAGTCGGGATGGCCGTTGGCGTGCATCATGCGGCAGCCCGGGCACTTGCCGCATGGCGAGCCGTCGGCCTTCGGGCTTTCGCACAGAAGGCGCTCGGCGAACCAGCGGGCGAGCTCGAACGTGCCCACGCCGGGCATGCCGTGGATGAGGATCGCGTTGGGAAGCCTTTCGCGCATCGCGTCAAGGCGTGCGGCGGCCTCCTCGAGCCAGGGGTACTGCGTCAGAGCCATTTGGCGAACTCCTTCTCAAGCTGCGCGGCGATCGTCTCGGGCGCCTCCTCGGCATTGACCCTGACGAAGCGCTTCGGATCACGGGCAGCGCGGTCCAGATAGGCGTTGCGCACGCGGGCGAAGAAGTCCGCGCTCTCGCGTTCGAACCTGTCGCCTTCGCCCGCACGGATCGTGCGGCGGCGCGCAGCCACCTCGGGCGCCAGATCAAAGAGCACCGTCACGTCGGGCGCAAAGCCCGCGAGCGTCCAGGCCTCGAGCGCCTCGACGTCCTCGCCCTTCATGCCCTTGCCGCCCGTCTGATAGGCGTAGGTGGCGTCGGTGAAGCGGTCGGAGAGAACCCAGGCGCCGCGCTCAAGCGCAGGCTTGATCACCTTCTCGGCATGCTCGCAGCGGGCGGCGAAGAAGAGCAGCGTCTCCGTGCGCGGCGTCATCTCGTCCGTAAGGAGCAGGCCGCGGATCTTCTCCCCGAGCGGCGTGCCGCCGGGTTCTCGCGTGCGCACGACCTCATGCCCCGCGGCCCTGATGAGGCGCTCGAGCCCGTCGATCTGCGTGGTCTTGCCCGCCCCGTCAATGCCTTCAAAGGAAATAAAGCGTCCTGTCGCCATCTGTGAAACTCCGAACTGAAACTCTCGGGGCCGCGCTCGGACGACCCGCTACGGCATTGTAGCGGATCGGCCCGCGCCGCCACGAAGACGCACATTCAAACAAACGCTCACGACTCGGCGGGCTCCACAGGCCGTGAACCGGCATCCGCCCGCGCTAAAATGTGCCGCACTTCATCCTTCGGAGGCACAAGCCGCCCGAAGGTCCCGAACACTCAACCCAGGACTTCCCGTCGTGACGCAAGAAGAGAAGAAGAACACCGAAGCCGCCGCACCCGAAGCGCAGGAGCCCGCAGAGCAGAACGCAGGCACGATGGCGGCGACCGCCCTGCCCCGGAATCAGAATGAGGCTCAGGATAAGGCTCAGCCCGAAGCGAAGGCTGAAGGCGCGCCCGACGAAAAACCGGAAGAAAAGGCGGGCGAAAAGCCGGCTGAAAAGCCCCGTCGCCGCCGTCGTCCGCTCACGCTCGTCGCGGGCGGCATGCTCGTCGTGCTCTGCGCGGCCATGGGGCTTCGCTGGGAGGCCGACCAGCGCGTCTTCGAGCGTGCGGTCGAGTCCGCCACGCCCGACACCGCCGTGCGCATCACGGTCGAGACGGGCGACTCCGCGCGCCGCGTAATGGAGCGCCTGCGGGAGGCGGGCCTTCAGGTGAAGGACTTCGACATGCGTCTGGCCGCACGCCTCGTGAAGGACCACAAGCTCTCGAGCATCCACACGGGCACTTATGAGTTCAAGCCCGACCTCACGCCCGCAGGCATTCTCGAAACGCTCGCCAGGGGACCGATCGTCGACCAGTCGCTCAGGATTCCCGACGGCGCGCCCGTCTGGGAGGTACTCGCCATCTTCAGGAACGCGACCGCGCTCAAGCAGACGGCCGCCTCGATGCCCGAGGCCGAGCTGCGCCGTGCGCTCGGCATCGACGCGGGCTCGCTCGAGGGATGGTTTGCGCCCGACACCTACCACTACACGTCGGGGAGCGCCGACCTTGCCGTCATGAAGCAGGCCGTCGCCAAGCAGAAGGCCCTTCTGGCCAAGGCCTGGGAGTCCCGCTCCGAGGCCGCCAGGGTGAAGACGCCCTATGAGGCGCTCACGCTCGCCTCCATCATCGAGAAGGAGACGGGCCTTGCCACTGATCGCCACCTCGTGAGCTCGGTCTTCAACAACCGCCTGAGCATCGGCATGCCGCTGCAGACCGACCCGACCGTCATCTACGGCCTCGGCGAGAAGTTCAGCGGCAACATCACCCGCAAGGATCTGCAGACGCCGACCCCTTACAATACGTACGTCATTCCGGCGCTTCCGCCCACGCCGATCGCCGCGCCCACCTGGGCCTCGATCGAGGCTGCGGTCAATCCCGCCAACACCAGGTTCCTCTACTTCGTCTCGAAGGGCGACGGCTCGAGCCATTTCTCGCAGAGCCTCGCCGAACACAACCGCGCCGTCAGGCAGTTCATCCTGAACCGCCCGAAGACGCAGAAGAAGGCCAAGCCCAAGGAACCGCAACCTACGAAGGAAACAGCACGGTCAATAACCCCTGTCTGAAGACAGAGGCTTGAA
>NZ_KQ968534.1:35095-35316 GCF_001578585.1 Sutterella sp. KLE1602 | reverse complement strand
GCATTCGCAATACTTGGGACTGGGTTGATGTCGAACTCGACAAACACGATGTCGATTACATTGCACTTCAATGCGCTACTCGCAACGAATTGTCGCCGGCATTGAGAAAGCGCGGGAAGAAATGGTATCTGGACTTCTCCTTTGAAGAGAAGGTTATTCTGAAGAAGGTGTCTCTTGACACGCAGCTCGTCCTGGGCGTTGATCTTGGGATCAACAATGCA